>NZ_JAUBQB010000174.1:0-2327 GCF_036701035.1 Microcoleus sp. Pol7_B2
CTTCTGTGATTTATTGCGTAAGCGTTGCTTGCCGAAGCCATCGCATCCCTCTTGAAAAACTGTCCGGAGTATTGTTAGAAGATTTATTAATCATTTAATCTGTAAAAAAATCTGTATACATGAGTTATTTTTGGCTCGCTAAGCTAAGACTGTTCCAGATGTCCGATCGCGCGCCTCCAGCTTCTTCAAGCTCGAATGAACCGCGAGCCGCTAGGGCCGTAGTGGTCAGTACCTTTAATAATCTACTTCTTAAGTAACAGTCAAAATCTAGTTCTTAGGCAGTAGATTTTCTGAGAAGTATATAGTTAGGCTAGTAAATGTAGCAGTAATACCCAAGGATATCTATGACTGATAATAACCAGCCTTTTAACCAGCCTGAAGCCAATCCTAACTTCCAGGAAAAGAATGTTGACAATAGCGAGAACCAGCAGCTTCAGGCTCAGACTAACGAAAATGCAGAATCACAGGAAGATCAATCATCAGGCTCAGGCATTGGTGCGAGGATAGCTGGAGCAGCAGTCGGTGGTATATTAGGTGCTCGCTCTGGAGGCATTATTGGTGCTGTAGCAGGCTCAGTTGCTGGCGCTATGATTGGTAAAGGTACTGCTGATACTGTTAACCGTGCTGTAGATAATTTAGGGGATGCAGCACACACTGTAGCAGACGGTATTAAACACACTGTAGAAGAGCTAGGGACAGTAGCAAGGGAAACTGCTGAGGAAGTTAAACCATCTATCAAAGCTACAGCAGAAGCAGTCAAGGAGACTGTTGAGGAAACTAAGCCTTCGATTAAAGGTATAGCCGAATCTGTCAATGAGACAGTTAGGGAAGCCAAGCCTTCTGTAGTAGATGCAGTCAAGAGCGCCTCCGAGGAAGTCAAACCTACGATTAGAGAAGTAAAAGATTCAGTCAAGCAGACAGTCGAAGGTGTCAAGCCATCTATACAAAGTGCAGCGGACTCTATTAAAAGTACGGCTGATGAAGTTAAGCCTTCTGCCAAAGCTGTAGCTCAAGAAATTGAGGGCGCAACTAAGGAGTTTAGATCGACTGTAAAAGATACAGCGAAGGCAGTGGAGCCATCTATAAAAAGTGCAGCCGAATCGCTTCAGTCATCTGGCAAGAGTGCAGCCGAATCAATTAAGTCATCTGCTCAAAGCGCAGCCGAATCTGCTAAAGGTGCAGCGCATAATGTTAAGTCATCTGCCCAAAATGCAGCCGAATCTGCTAAAGATGCAGCGCAGGATGTTAAGCAGGATGTTAAGTCATCTGCCCAAAATGCAACCCCATCTCCTCAAGGTGCAGCGCATGATTTTAAATCATCTGCCCAAAATGCAGCCGAGTTTGCTAAACCTCCAGTGCCTGATTTTAGGTCATCTGCCCACAATGCAACCCCATCTCCTCAAGGTGCAGCGCATGATTTTAAATCATCTGCCCAAAATGCAGCCGAATCTGCTAAACGTGCAGCCCACGATGTTAAGTCATCTGCCCAATATCTAGCCGAATCGGCCGCAGAGGAAAATAAGGATAGTGATCTTCACATCTCCGGCACTCCTAAACTCAAGGATCAAGTGGTCATTAATGACAAGAGAATCATTAAGGACTAGGTAAAGTAAGGGCTTAACTCCAGCTTGTTAAAGCTAGCCCTAAGAGAGTTTAACAGAGAGTGGATCTTAGAAAAGATTCCACTCTTTTCTGTTTAGGAGGAATGCGATCGCCTAGGGTTTAACGGAGAGTCTATTTATTGAGGAACCCTCCCCCTGAAAAAGGAGATATTCCGTTCATACTTCATAATAGGTTGTAGCCATTTGGCGTAACTGCTCACCGCAACAAAGTTGCGGGGAGCAGTTATACTTTAACTCCGAGTGCGCCACTTAATATTTCCTTACATAGTGATGAATTTTTCCACCGACTTACTTAGAGTGAAACTTTGTTTGGCGCTAAAATTGTTAAGGCTTTGATTGTTGTGGCTCTTGGGGGCGAAGATACGGAAATATTTGTGTGGGAGGCGAACAATTGCTCGACTACGGGCAGAACTGGTTAAAACTGCTAAAGTTTTTGTAGAAAAAGCTGCTTGATAAATCGAGAAATAGTTATTAGGGTCAAGCTGATGTGGCCAGTTCAACCCATAACTATTTAATATCCAAATTGCAAAGTCACAGAAGCTTCTACCTGCTGTTCCCCTCCCACCACAGGGGTTGTAGCGTCAGTAGCAGCCATGCGAGTACCAGCCACTTGCCGATACATTGGAGGGGGCGCGATCGCACCGTTGACTTGAATGCCCAGAATCTCTCCCCGCTTGAGGTTGAGGGCGCTAAAGACTGCATCCG
>NZ_JAUBQB010000103.1:0-17821 GCF_036701035.1 Microcoleus sp. Pol7_B2
AACTTATATTTAACTCTGCTTGAATATATCGATCGCTCCTGCTCTTGGTTGGCGATCGATTATTCAGCAAGCCCTATGTAGCGTGCACCGGAAGCACTTTACCGCTAGAAGTTGGGTAGGGGCTGGTTTATAAGTACCTCATATGTGAATTGCAGATAGGGTGAACTCACCCGTACAGAATTTTAAGAATTGGCTAGGGGCAGCACTAAACGAGCCACAATTAAATTGTTTTCTAACATTTCTATAGAAAAGTTTCCTCCCATTAAGCGTACCGCTCGCTGACAAACTAAGAGATTTTGCACGATCGACCTATTGGAACTAGAAACGGCTAATATGTCCGGCCCGGAACCGCCGTTGAAGGCAGCAATTAACTGTCGATCGCACGCGCCGCTATCGCTCACAGACAATTCTAGCCAACCTTCCCCCAACAACTGAGAGCGAATCTCAATCTTGGCGCCCACAGGAGAGCGCCTGCACGCCGCCGCCAGCAATTCGCACAGGATCAAATCGAGCTTGATGCTGTCCCCGCGAACGCTCAAAGTCTGGCCCGCCGGCATCGACACAGCAGTTTCTCTGTGTACTTCCACCAAGACTTGCGACTGTTTGACCAGGGAGGCCGTTCGATCGAGCGATCGCCTCAGCCAAGCGCTCACAGGCACCGCATCTTGTGCGAATTGCAGCCGCCAATGTTCCTGTTTCAGCAGCAAATGAGTTGACCCCAAAGCATTGCCCATTTGTCGCAAAACCTGTTGGTAGCGCAAAGTTTTCAGAGCATCCTTTTGTTCCTTCACTGACTGGAAAATCGACTGACTCAACTCCCCCAACTCCTTCACCCCCGCTCCCACAGTGCGGTAAAACTCCTCAAAACGGCGCTGTTTGTACCAGTTGAGCAGCTCCAGATCCAATCGCTGCGACTCGCTTGCCGATTGCACCGCCAAATACCTGTGCCACCAAGCCAACTGAGACGCCATCGAGCTGAGTAAACTCACCGACAACTCTGACCACTGGCGGCCCGGAGCGTCCGCAGCCACCACAATGCCCGCCGGAGCGTGTTCTGGGGCAGTCCGCAGCGCCACCGTCAGAATCTCGCCAATTCCCGGACTGCGGAGCCACCGCTTCGTCGCCAGCGGCAGTTGGCTCGTGCTCTGTTGCAGCACGCCCGCTTCTGCCAGGGTTTGTTGGATCAAGGCATCTGTTTTGACAAAAATCACCGCCTCGGGATTGAGGGCAAATACGGGATTGGCAGCTACCGTCGCCACGATGGAACCTTCCTCCTGACCCGGATTCCAAGTAATTAGGGCGACTAAAGGACAGGAAAGTGTCTGGGAAACGTGTTGAGCAAAGTTACGATCGAGCTTTTGTAGCGGCAACTCTGGGAACATCGTCGGTGAAGCAGCAGGTATCTCTTGCTCAGATTGCTCATCAGGAGAATGGTGCAAAACCGCCAAACCCGATTTGAGCAATCGCTCAAATTGCTGATATTTGTCGATTTCCACACTCTGCTGCCAGGAGTGCAGGATCAATCCTAGCTGTTGGCCCACTAGCCGAACTAATTCTTGCTCAGATCGCCTCCAAGTGCGAGTTGCATTGTGTCCGACAACCAGCAAACCCTCGATCGATTTTCGATTGGCGATTTTCGATTTTAGATTGGGGTTTTCTCCCTCTTTGTTTTTCCCCCTCGTGGTCGATGCCAAAAGCGATCGCACCCCCGCCTCCCCCAACACTTCCCGCCAAGCGCTCAACCGCCCGTCTTCCTCCCAATTTTCAATAGCCACAGGTTCGCTTTCTTGCAACAGCCCCACGTCAGCCACATCGAGGGCGTTGAGCGGCGACGGCACTGACCTGCGGTTGCGTGGCAGATTTTGGCAGACAATTTCAAAGCGATTTTGTTCTTCGCCGTACAGCAGCAGCAAAAAGTATTCGCATTTGAGCCGCTCGCACAACTGTTCGGCGGTATTTTTTAAAGTCGCCTCCCAGTCAGCATCGCTGTAGATGGCGCGAGCTATTCCCGCAGTTAAATCTCGATCGATCTCAATTTGCTGAATTTTCTCCTCCATCTCCGACACAGGAGCCGTCAGAGCCACTAACTGCGCCACTCCCCGCAGGTAATGCTTTTCATTGTCTTGCCAAATCCGGGGCTCGCCGGCTTCGACTGCCAAAAATCCCAACAATTCCCCTTCTGAAACAATCGGCGCAGCCAACAGAGAGCGAGCGCGGATTTGCTGCATCAACCGCCCCGTCAGCTCAGTTTTCAGAGAACTTTGAGATTCACCGATCCAAACCATTTCTTCCCTGCCCAAAGCCTGATAAAATTCGCCCAAGTCTTGAACGGTGATGCCCGAAGCCGCTCGGCTCGGCCCGCCCAAACCCGGAGCAACTTCGCGGTTGCTGACTCGGCGCCAAAAATAGCGCCGCTCTCGCTCGAACCAATAAACATTGGTGCGCGTCGGCTCGATAAATTCATGAGTTTGTTCGACCACCGCTTGCAAGTATTGGTCGAGCGATCGCAGTTCCCCCAACTGGGAAATCAGCGCTAAAAGAGACTCATCTGGGTGTTTAACTTGTTGTCGCTGCCAGTCTTTTTCTATTTGGTAAAGAGCAGTTGCCAGCGCTCCAAATACGATCGCCAACTGCGTTTTTTCCCCCGACTTTGGCGACGCTCCCCACACGTCTGTGCCGAGCAAAATCACGCCGTAGCAGCGGTCTTTGTAGCGGAGCGGAAACAGAGTCGTGCCTTGAATATTGAAAGTTTGAGCTGCTTTGCGCCATTCTCCGGCTCTACTTTCCGATCGCAAATCCGGAACTCCCACCGGCCGGAGCTGAATCACCACTTGTTCCAGCAAATCCCCCGGACTGAGGGCAAACCGCTGTTTGAGAAAAGACAGGTCGCCGTTAGGAGTTATGCCACCTTTGCCGAACAATCTGTGGGCCTGTCGATCGTACAACCCGATCCAAATCAACCGCCAGTCAAATTCCGTTTCCAAGTAACCGAGTGTGGTCGAAAGTAGCACTTCCACATTCTCCTCTTCTCGGAGAGTCTGGAGAACGCGCTCTAGGGTCGCGATTTGTTCGTCTAAATCCTTTGGTCTTTGCTGCTGCCCCATTTCCAAGCTTCCCCGCACCTTTGTCTAATTTAAAATTACTAACTTAAAAATTCAAAAAAATAAAATGCAAAAGAATCAACTTATAATATAATCGTCTCACTTATCCCTCAATCTCAAACATTGGATAAAGTCGATCGAAGTTGAAGTAAAAACTTCGCCTTCACTGTCTGCTCCTGAATATTTTTATTTCCCTTCTCATTTCTAATTTGTAAATTGCCCCAGTACAAATCATTGGATATTTATCAATCAAGTGTACGCCCGCTGTTGTTTTCCGTATTGAAAACCGATGCCGAGTGGCTGCACAACCGCACTCTCCAATTTCTCGAACTCGCAGCCCGAACCCCGTCAAACCCCGCAACCCGCCAAATGCTCTGGCGATTGCAGAAATCTTTGGGAGTCCAAGATTCTCGCCTCGAACAATCTTTGTGGGGACTGAGCTTTAACAATCCTGTCGGCTTAGCCGCCGGATTTGATAAAAACGGCGTAGCTGCCGATATTTGGGCAAATTTTGGCTTTGGCTTTGCCGAACTCGGCACTGTCACTTGTCAACCGCAGCCGGGAAACCCCCAACCTCGCTTGTTTCGATTGACTCAGGACAGTGCAGCCCTCAACCGCATGGGATTTAACAATCAAGGAGCCGCGGCAATGGCAGCCCGGTTTCAGGCAGCACAGAAACAGTCAAAATTCGATGCCTCGCGCCCCATGCCTCAGTCTCGGTTCCCGTTGGGCATCAATCTCGGTAAATCTAAGGTAACACCGTTAGAGGAAGCCGCAGCCGACTATTTGGAGAGTTTTAAGCTGCTGAAAGATTGGGGCGACTATTTTGTAGTGAACGTTTCGTCTCCGAATACGCCTGGGTTGCGATCGCTCCAAGATGCTGCTGGGCTAAGCACAATTTTGGAAATTTTGCAACAAGAAAATCAGGGAATCAAGCCAATTTTAGTCAAGATTGCGCCGGATTTGGAGTCGGAGGCGATCGTATCAATCCTCGACTTAGCAAAAACCTACCAACTAGCAGGAATTATCGCCACAAATACCACCATCCGCCGCGACGGATTGAAAACACAAATATTGCGAGAAACAGGCAAACCAATCGCCGAAGAAGCCGGGGGAATTAGCGGGCTTCCTGTGCGGGAGCGATCGACAGAAGTAATCCGATTTATCTGGCAATATACAAAAGGCGAATTACCCATAATTGGAGTTGGTGGCATTTTCACCGCCGAAGATGCTTGGGAAAAAATAGCCGCCGGTGCGAGTTTAATTCAAGTCTACACCGGTTGGGTTTACGAAGGCCCTTGGATGGTGCGCCGGATTCTCCAAGGCTTGTTGCAAAAGTTAGAAGAAAAAGGATTTAATTCAATTTCCCAGGCAGTTGGTTCGGGCAATCAATAGACATACGAGGGAAAAGCAAGTCTTGGGCAGGCAGGATGCCTGCCCCACAAGAATTGTTGAAGAAGTCTCATAAATTCTGGCAGGAATCAGCCATTGAGGGGCTTTGTTAATTGCTTGTGCTTTTCCTTTGCGATCGTGATAGTGAGCTTATCCAACAGCTAACCAGCTTTGGCAGTCTCATCTAATATCCATGAATTCACCCAGAATCTGACTCACAGTGGGATCGCTAAAAAAACTATCAGGCAACACCATACCAACATTTCCCTAACATTAATACTACAATAAATCTTTTGTTTTCGATCGATTTATATCAGCATTACCTCAAAACTAAATCCGCGCTCAAAATCTTCAACAATATTAACAATTCGATTTATCTAATACGCATCTAATCAAATATCTCCGCTAATTTCAAAGCATTAACTTGAGCTTGAGCTTTCTGCAGCGACTCCTGCCATTCCCTTTCTGGATCGCTATCAGCAACAATCCCCGCGCCCACTTGTCCCCAAACAACTCCCCCGGTCGTACCGTCACTTTTTGGTGCATATAAAAGGGTGCGAATCAAAATATTTAAATCCAGGTTCCCGCGCCAGTCCAAATAACCGCAGGAACCGTAAAATAAATTGCGCTTCACTGGTTCCAATTCTTCGATGATTTCCAGACAGCGCACTTTCGGACAACCTGTAATCGTACCGCCCGGAAATACCCCTCGAATTAAGTCGATCGCGTCGCAATCTCCTCTTAATGTACCGATAACATTACTGACGAGGTGCATCACGTGACTGTAGCGTTCAATGGTCAGAAATTCGTTAACTTTTACTGACCCCCATTCACACACTCTCCCGATATCGTTGCGTTCTAAGTCAACTAACATAATATGTTCTGCTCTTTCTTTGATATTCTCTATTAATTCCTGTGCTAACTTCTCATCTTGAATGCAGGTTAAACCTCGCGGTCGCGTTCCCGCGATCGGTCTAGTATCCACTTTATTTCCTAATAATTGAACCAGTCTTTCCGGCGAACAACTAACTATCGCCCCCCACGGAGTTTGCCAATAACTTGCAAAAGGCGAAGGATTGATACGTTGCAAAGCGCGGTAAATTGACCAACTACTGCAATCTGTACGGGCTTCAAACCGCAAAGATAAATTAGCCTGAAAAATATCGCCCGCATGAATATACTTCTGAGCTTTTTGGACTATTTCTTTATACTCACTCTGAGATAATTGGAAAATAGGAGTAGCCGAATTTTGTTGATAATTTTCCGGTAAGTTATTCTCGATTATTTCTCGATCGGTTTGCTCTACTTGATGCTGCATAACATCGAGGTGAGAAGGTTGACTCGCAGCCAACCAGAGAATTTGCGTTTGACGGTCTAAAACCGCAAAAGATTCTGGTTCGTACCAACAGCTAACGGGGAAAGGAAGCGGATCGGTATTGAGTTGGGGCAGGTGTTCGATTTCCCATGCTAAATCATAACCCAGCCATCCCAACCAACCCCCAGTAAAAGGAATTTCCGGCGGTACATTCACTGCTAAATTTGGCTTTTGAGAGTTTAAAAGAGCGCGCAAAAAAGGTAAAATTTCACCGACGGGCGGTGTCCATAGCTGAGATTGACTATCAATTATTCGGGGAGAACCTGCACAAATAGAATATCGTGCCAAGTTAGTAGAAGATGTAACTGGACTTTCTAGCAGAACGGCCATATCGCGGGGGAAACAATCCGATATTGAGCCTGCACAGTCGGCAGTTTTACCGAGAAATAAAATTTCAAAAATCTCCGCTCCGCTGCGCTGATTTAGGGGAAGCTTTCGCCAATGCCAAGGTTGTATTTGTTTCATAATAGATTGCTGCATGAGGGTTAACACTTTCAGGACTTACGCTACGAGTCAATTTTGACACTATCTGTAGTAGTAAGGTGCACATTTCGCACCCTACTAAAATCGAGTGAAAGCGTTATTTTAGCCATTACTTACAACTTTCCAAACATCTCGGCTTGCTTCTTTTTTGAGGCGTATCCAACCCCTAACAGAGTTAATGAGAAATAGAGTTTGGGTACGGTGCAAATCATCTAAGGTAATTAATTCTTCTCTGATTTTTCCCTCCTCTAAAAGTTGAGAACGAAACGTCCCCGGTAATAAACCGCACTTGACGGGAGGTGTGATTAGACCTGCGGGCGTATCGATCGCGATATTGGCGATCGTGGATTCGGTGATAACTCCATCTTGATTCCACAGAAAGACATCCTGATATTCGGGCTGCGACTCCAAAGCCATTGTATAAGGCAATCGGTAAGTTGTCTTGTGGTAAAGAAATGGGTTTTGAGAATCGTCGATCGGTTGGCGGGCAATTCCCACAGATGCACCGATTTTTAAGATACCGCTATCTAGTGTCTGAGCTTGTAATGTTATGTTTCCCTCACAAGATATTGTTAACCGTATTTTTTGTTTGACTGACCCGCAAGTCATACTTAATGCTTGTAAAGCTTTGCTTGCTTCTGTTAGTGATAGGGGGAAATTAAAATAATCAGCCGAACGCTCTAATCTTTGAAGATGTCTGTCTAGCAAAAAATAGCCGTTTTTGGGTTCCCATAAAAGTGATTCCAGCAATTCAAATTTTTGCTGTTGTTGAATCATATTTTTGTCAATATAATGTAAATGAGGTAACTTGACAATTTTTCGACCCGCGAAAATTCCTGTTTGTCTAATTATATAGGAAGTTAACTTGAATTTATGTTGCCTAAATCCTTTAGATTTCAATGGCGGCTTGCCATCGGGCTGTTAATATTAACCTCAGCGATCACACCCCTAGCACTCAACTACTACGTCCGACTTGTTACCCGCAACTACCGCCACAGCGATATAGCTAACGTGCCTGCTGAATCCATCGCTATAGTTTTTGGTGCCGGAGTTTGGGAAGACGGCACTCCAACCCCCATGTTAGCCGATCGAGTCCAAGCAGGCGTCGAGTTGTACAAAGCGGGGCGAGTGGAGAAACTTTTGATGACAGGAGACAATAGCAGCGTCGATTACAACGAAGTCCAAGCAATGCAGGACTACGCCGCAGCCCAGGGCGTACCGACTAATAATATCATTCTCGATTATGCCGGATTTAGCACCTATGAAAGTTGCTACCGGGCGAAAGAGATTTTTGGCATAACCCAGGCTGTTTTAGTTACCCAAAACTTTCACTTAGCCCGCGCTGTTTATACCTGCCGGCAGTTGGGCGTAGAGGCGATCGGTTTAGGAACGCCGGATTGGGGCAAATTTCGCCAAAAGGGCATGATTCACTACAGTTTTCGCGAATTTTTGGCCGTCCTCAAAGCGCTTTGGGAAGTGCGCGTTACCCGTCCAGAACCGACTTTTTTGGGGCCGTTTGAAGGAATTAAAGAAAAGTTATGAGTGCTTTGTTGAAAACTTTAGTCCTTGCTTTAAGGACTAAAGTCTTCGCTAAAAACGGGTTTTATTACAACTAACCGGACATCATCTAAGTCCGGGAGTTGTAAGTTTTGAGTTAAACAAAACTTACAACACAACTCACAAATCATAACTCGCCCGTTGCGGTAGTGTTCCATAACTTACTCGCGTTTGGAAAGCCCCGCCAGCGACCAAGTTAGGCTCACCATCATTAAGCGGCCTAGAGCCTTCAAACGGTCTTCGGCGTTATTTTCAACCGTTTGAGACAGACTTTCAGACTTAAGATTTATCAAGAATTCTTCAGCGGTTTCTGCTGGCTTTTCCAACTGAGGTTGTTCAGAAGATGTCTCAAGGCTGACTTGTGGCTGCTGATTTTTTTCTTCGGTCATTGTCTGAGTCACCTCCTGGAGTTATTGCATACATAACCCTTACTACAAATGTAATTTCTTTGTATCCGGGATTTTGGGAGTCAAGTTTTTCTTACCAGAGAATCGCAGTTACCAACTGACTTAAAAGTTTTGATTTCAGTTGTTAGCTATCTTAAATAGCACTTAGGCAATTTTCCTCAGAAAGCCGATTTATTCACAGATAGGTCGTCCTCCACCAATTTTTTGTAATAAACGGGCTTTCGGAGCCTAAGTCCTGTTAAATTCAAAACTCACGCACTACTACCTATGATGCACATCACTGAAGTGTTATATTTACTTAACAGTAATATTTCCGAGATTCTGATATTGTTAAAGATTAACAATTAATTTCGCTCGGATTTATATCAATCTGCAAGCAACCGTCTGGGAAATATTAACAAACTGAAGGTGTAGAGCCGATGGCAATTTATGTTGATACTGCAATTGTAGCGGAAGCCGCACGGGCAAGCAAGTTCGGATGGATAGCGGGAATTACTACTAATCCGACACTTTTGGCAAAAAGCGAGTTATCTCCTGAGCAAACCCTTAAACAACTGGCACAACTGATTCCTGGGGAAGTGTATTATCAGCTAATGGCATCTGATGTTGATGGCATGGTAGCAGAAGGAAAAGCGGCTTTTGAATTAATTGGACAGCAAACAGTGTTAAAAGTTCCAGCAACGGCTGCGGGTTTCCAAGCAGTAGCGCATTTGTCACCGGAAATTCCTTGTGCGGTGACGGCGATATACAGCGCATCACAAGCAGTTGTCTCAGCAGAAGCGGGGGCTAAATATGCGATCGCCTACGTGAATCGCGCCACCCGACTCCTAGGAGACGGTTTTGCTTTAGTGCGGGATATGGCAAATGTGTTGCACAGAACTAATACTGAGATTTTGGCAGCTAGCATTAAATCGCCGGAAGAAGCGGTAAAGACTTTATTAGCTGGCGCCCATCATTTGACATTGCCTTTTGACCTGTTGCAGGCGATCGCAGTTCACGAATTGTCCCAGCAAACAGTTGATGAATTTGCCAAAAACGGGCGGGGAATTACTTATTAGATGTGGCAATAGAGAAAACTTCCTTAATTCTGGGGCAAGTATCATTCGCTCGCTGATTGCGTATGAGTTTGGCTATTTTGTCTAGTGTGGGTAACATTTATTGATAAATAGGGTTTTTATGAACTCAAAGCTATGACTTTTATGAATTGACTTTGAGAAATGCTTATTGAATAATGTCAATCAACCGCACGGAACTCCAAACTTGTACTCTTAAATGTCAGGGCTTATGACCATTACTCGCATCCCCGTAGACTCAACAGGCATCTCTGACCCAGCAGGCGATGTGCAGGGCAATCGTTACTCGGTTTTATCATCCATCTCCGGCGATGGGCGGTTTGTGGCGTTTACACTTCAACAATCCATCTTCTCTCTCGGATCTCCGAACAATAATACTAACAATAGCGACGACATCTTCGTGCGCGACTTGTTAACGAATACCACCACCCGCGTCTCTGTTGACTCAGCAGGGAATCCGGGGAACGACAGCTCCTACGACCCCTCCATCTCTGCTGACGGAAGGTTTGTGGCGTTTCAATCTGATGCCTCCAACCTCGTGCCGGGGGACACAAACAATAGTGGCGACATCTTCGTGCGCGACTTGTTAACTAACACCACCACCCGCGTCTCTGTTGGCTCAGCAGGCAATCAGGGAAACAGCTTGTCCCGGCGCTCCTCCATCTCAGGTGACGGGCGGTTTGTCGCGTTTGCATCTAATGCCACCAACCTTGTGCCGGGAGATACTAACAATAGCACCGACATCTTCGTCCGCGACTTGTCAACTAATACCACCACTCTGGTCTCTGCGAGTTCCAGCGGCGATCGGGGGAACAACGACTCTGAATTACCCTCCATCTCAGCCAACGGCAGGTTTGTGGCATTTCGCTCTTTTGCCACCAACCTCGTGCCTGGGGATACTAACAACGAACGGGACATTTTCGTGCGCGACTTGTTGACAAATACCATTACCCTCGTCTCTGTGAGTTCCAATGGCGATCGCGCGAACGATAGCTCCTCCCGCTGCTCTATTTCTGCTGACGGGAGGTTTGTGGCGTTTTCATCTGATGCCTCCAACCTCGTGCAGGGAGACACAAATAATACCACCGACATTTTCGTGCGCGACTTGTCAACCAATACCACCAACCGCGTCTCTATTTCCTCAACAGGCAATCAGGGGAACGAAGACTTCTACACTCCCTTCATCTCCGCTGACGGGCGGTTTGTGACGTTTTCATCTGAGGCATCCAACCTCGTGCCGGGAGACACTAACGATAGCGAGGACATCTTCGTGCGCGACTTGTCAACCAATACCACCACCCGCGTCTCTGTTTCCTCAACAGGCAATCAGGGCAATAGCGACTCCGAGTTCCCCTCCATCTCGGCCAACGGGCAGAAAGTGGCGTTTTCATCTTTTGCCACCAATCTCGTGCCGGGAGATACCAACAACGGCCCAGACCTCTTTATTGCTGACACCGGCAACACTTCAGGCGGCATCAATAACTCTCCAAACGTCATCAACGGCACGAACGGCAACGACAACCTGACAGGCACTCCTGGCAGCGATAATATCAGCGGTTTAGACGGCGATGACGCACTCACCGGCAGACAAGGCAACGATATTCTTATCGGGGGAGGCGGCAGCGACAACCTGTCTGGCGGCAAAGGTTTTGATACCCTCAACGGCGGTTTGGGAGACGATATTCTAGTCGGCGGCGCGGGCAACGATGTATTTGTTTTAGGTGCGGGATTGGGAGTTGATACAATCTCTGATTTCGCCAACTCTCAAGATACTATGCAATTAATCAATGGCTTGACCTTCGGACAGCTATCAATTTCCCCTGGAACTAACGGCACATTAATTAGAGTAGCCAGCAGCGGTGAAGTTTTAGCTTCTTTGACAGGCGTTGCTCCAAACCTCATCGGCTCTGAAAATTTCATCTCAGTCTAGAGATGGTAAACTGGTCCTTTGTTAAATCACTGTTACTCAGAAAAACATCATGATTAAACTTGGCAAACTATCCCTCGCATTAGTAGGCACATTTATTGCAGTTTTGCAACCAGCATTTACCGCTAATTCACAAGAAAGCAACAGCGAATTTAGCAAACTTCAATCCTTATTAGAAGCCAAAAAATGGTACGAAGCCGATCAAGAAACAGTCTCTCTGATCCGCAACAACTCCGCGAATCTGTCTTGTCCGAACCTCCGCGCGATCGATGGGATGTGGATGCGATCGAGCAATGGCAAATATGGATTGACTCCGCAGTTAGAGATTTGGCAGAAAGTCGGCGGCTCTAACTGTCGAACTTGCGAAGGTCAAATTAAAGATTTTAGCAAGCAAGTAGGATGGAACATGAGCTCTCAAGTAAGTCCTATACCAGGGGAGTTTCCAGCCCAGTATCCAACTGTTGCTTCATTAAGTTGGCAAAGTTATGTTGACAGCGATAAAAGCATAACTAGGTACAGTCTTTTTGCTGGCGCGCAGACATGGCAAGCGTGGAGAGTTACAGAATTTAACCTGTTTTCTACTTTTGCCAATTGCGGCAAGTAACAGTTGTAGGACGGGCAATGCCCAGACTTCCACGTCGGAGTCGGGATGGGATTTCTCGATCGCCTCGACTCTTCAATCTAAAATCTAAAATCTAAAATAGTAGGACTATGGCATTCGCCAAATCTTAATAGTGCGATCGGGACTGCCGGTCACAAAAGTCTTGTTATCTCTGGCAATAGCAACAGAACTCACAAACTGAGTGTGACCAGAAAGAGTGCTTCTTTCTTTTCCCGTCTTCAAATCCCAAACTATAATATCTCCGCCCCCGCTGATCAAAGTCCGGCTGTCCGGGCTAAAGGCGATCGTCCTCACCCAGTCCGAATGCCCTTTAAAAGTGCGGGTGGGCTTCCCGTCTTGCACGTTCGACAAACGGATCGTATTGTCGGTGCTAGCACTAGCCACAATTTTCCCGTTCGGGCTAAAAGCCACAGCAGTAATCGGGCCCCGGTGACCTGTGATAATTCTTCTGACTTCTCCGGTGCCGAGATTCCACAAACGCACAGTCTTGTCCTGGCTGCCGCTAGCGAGAGTTTTACCGTCCCGGCTCAAAGCGATCGCGTTTACTCCTCCGGCGTGGCCGCTCAAAGTCCGCAACCTGCCGCCGGTTCTGACATTCCACAAGCGAATAGTTTTGTCATCGCTGCCGCTAGCGAGAGTTTGACCGTCCCTGCTAAAAGCGATCGCCTTGACGGCGGCTTTGTGAGCCGGAATCGTCCGCATCCGTCGCCCCGTCTTCAAATCCCAGAGAATCACATTCTTGTCGCCGCCGCCGCTGGCCAAAATCGAGCCGTCCGGACTCACCGCCACGGTATTGACCGATTTTTTAGAATGCACCAAATCGAGAGGCGGCACCCGGAGGCGTTCCGTCCTCACATTCCAAATTCTAATCGTCCCAAGGCTTGCGCTCACCAAAGTTTGACCGTCAGGCGACAGGGTGATCGCATTTACACTCTCGACATTATCCAAACTTCCTTGCAAAAACTGAGTGCTAGGTAAGGTAGAAAGCAGCCACACCGGGTTTGCCGGAAACACCCCGTAACGCAGCGAACCGTAAATTTGAGACGCGCCAATACTCACCATCAAAACAGCCGTGCCCGCCAGCAACTTCTTTTTCCAATCAAAAACATCTTTCTCGGCCTTTTTCAATCCCGAATTCAGAGGTCTGAGGCGGTTTACAGAAGTCTGCTTCTTCACCTCAGGCGTCCCGGAAGTTGCGCGAAGTTTAGTTTGCCCCGTCGTCGGCAACTGAGTAGGCAACTGACTTTCCGCGCCGTCGAGATTAATTTCCTCCAAGCACTGCAAAACCATCTGCGGGCTTTGAGGTCGATTTCCCGGAAAAGGCGCCATCAGATAATCGATTACATTAGCCACGGCGTCGGAAACCTGAGGAGCTCCTTTGCGCCACATTAATCTGCCCGTGCGGGGGTTCTCTGGAAACGCAGTCGGTGGCTTTCCAGTCAGCAAATAAACAAAAGTGCGGCCTAGAGCAAAAAAATCTGACTGCGGAACAGCCTTGCCATTAGTTTGTTCCGGCGGCGTGTAGCCCGGGGAAACAATACCAGTCACATTTTGCCCCTGGCCCACCTTAGCGAAATAAGTCGCCGACACTTCCCGAGCAGTCCCGAAGTCAATCAGCACTAACTGCCCGTTTGGCTTGCACATAATATTGTGCGGCTTGATATCCCGATGGAAATAGTTGAGGCGGTGAACTTGGTCTAAAATTTCCGACAGTTGTTTGAGCCAGTTCACAGCTTGTTCTTGACTGATGGGGCGGCCCCGATGTTTCAGCCAGTCTTGCAAATTGGCCCCAGCAATTTTCTCCATCACCAGACAGTGAAAAGACTCTGTGCTGTGAGCGGGCGTAAATGTAAAATAACCGTCGCGATCGACTTTTGGAATACCTGGATGTCTTAGCCTGACCAACACGTCGGCTTCTTGCTTAAACAGTTCTACAGCTTTGGGATGTTCTTTGAGCAGGACTTTGAGCACTCTTCGGGCGCCGTTGTCGTCCACTTCAAATGTTCTGCCAAAGCCGCCGCCTCCGAGAGGCGCGACTAGCCGATATCGACCTTGCAACAAAAGTTCAGACCCGCAGTGGATACACACGGATTTGCCAGAGTTGGCTGGATCGGAGGGATTCGGACATTTGGGATTGAGGCAATAACTCACAGAAGCCACATAACCCTGATTGAGGTTGCTCTATCAAGTTTTACTTTGACACTGCTATACAAAACTTGGCTAAACTTATCTAAGCTTCACCATTCAACTAGAAGTATTTTCTAGAGGGTCTGATTCCTGCTTCTGCCAAGAGAGTCGGCTCTTACTTGTCCACAGGCGTAAATTCGGGTGGAGCAGCACCCTATTTTTGAAGTCTGTACAACTATTTATTATTGTGGAAGCTTTTAGCCATTGTTTAACCATTATTTTCAACCAATTTAACGAATCGTGGTATCCCGTTCGACCTTTTTATAGGCTGGTCAGTTTTAAATCGACCCTCGTTTACTCTTCCAGAAAATTTTTCCTGCAGATTTTGGGCATTATTCTGAGAATGTTGCACAAAAATGTGCCTCTGTCAATATGCTTGTGATCGGCAGCTCGGAGGAAGTTTAATCAAGTATTAAGCGATTAGATTAACCTCTGTGCACTCTTGGTGAGTGAGATTTTTGATTCAGCTTGCGTTACTTGCCTTGACAAGATTACTCAAGCCGAATTAGAGGTGTCTTTTGTAAAATCGTTAATTGCGGTATGGCATACCGTATTTAATTAATCCTCTTTATCTAGTTCGGTTTTTGTTCAAATATGAGTTTTCCTAGACGGCAACACCGTGTTTGTGGGACGACGTACTCAACAATAAGAGTACGAGGTTTTACTTTGTCTAGTTAGACTCAATTTTCAACTTATGACGATCGTAGCACACCTAGTAAAAGACTCATGAGCACCCTTGATTGAAATCTTGCAGGGTCTCTGAAGTCAAGGGAGGCTTTAGTCTGGCTGGACTTCAGCATCCCGTGTTTTTGTATAACCTGTGGCACTGCGCTCTAACGATCGGATTGAGGCCAAAGGTTTTGTTGTTTGTCACAGCCGATCAAGGTCACAAATCCCTGATGACAGCACATAATGTACAAACACACCAGAACTAATAACGAGATAGCAGCCACATTTCAATTGTACGATCGCAACCACCACTCTCGAAGAAAGAAGTGAGAGTAGGGAAGTGGGGGAGTGGGGCAGTGAAAAAATCTGCCTTCTTCCCTCTTCCCTCTTCCCTCTTCCTTCAACAGAAGAAAGCCTGTTAAACAAGTCCCTCAATTACCGGATGGAAGTAGAACGCCAGCGCCAAAACCGTATAAGCTGCCAACAGCAAAGTACCTTCGAGCCAGTTAGAGTTGCCGTCAGAACTGATAGAATTGGCGATCAGCACAGACACCGCAACCGCTACAAGTTCAAACGGGTTGAAATTCAAGTCCATCGGTTTGCCTAAGACAAAACCTGCCAAAACCAACACCGGGGCAACAAACAAAGCAATTTGTAAACTCGAACCCACCGCCACAGAAACCGACAAATCCATTTTATTTTTCATCGCCACCGTCACCGCCGTCGTATGTTCGGCCGCATTGCCAATAATCGGCACTAAAATCACCCCGGTAAACAGTGATGTCAGCCCCAAACGCGCCGTCGCTTCTTCGAGAGTACCCACCAACAGTTCCGACTCGACAGCTACCATCAGGGTACAGGCCAACAGCACCCCAATCCACAGCGGCAGATTGACTTTGTGGTCAGGACTGTCTGGTGCTAAGTTATTTTCGGCTAAATCTTCCAGCATTTCTATTTCTGCCACCCCTGCATCGTACAGATAACTGTGGGTTTTCATCGAAAACAGCAGCGTCAGCACGTAGACAACAATCAGCACTACAGCAACAGCGCTAGAGAGGTTCTGCATAGTTGCCGGAGGGATGCCAATAGAGGTGGCATTAACGGCAGTTGGCACCAAAATGGCAATCACGGCTAAGTTCATCGCTGAAGCATTCAAGCGGGCGACTGTCGGCTGAAAATCTTGTTCTTTGTAGCGCAAGCCGCCCAGCAGCATCGCCAATCCCATCACCAGCAGCAGGTTGCTCATAATTGAACCGGTGATGCTGGCCTTGACAACATCTATTAGTCCGGCGTTGAGGGCGACGATGCCGATAATCAGTTCCGTAGCATTTCCGAAGGTAGCGTTCAGCAAACCCCCCAAATTGGCACCGAGGACGACGGCGATTTCTTCGGTGGCCGTCCCCATCCAGGCGGCTAGAGGGATGATGGCTAAAGCCGAGGTGATGAAGATTGTGGAGGATTCCCAGCCGAGAAAGTGTCCGGCGATGGAAACCGGGATAAATAACAGCAGACTGGAAATTATTGTATTTGTGTTTAGCATTTAGATTCTCAAAAGCTGCCAACCGTCAATCATAGCCTGCCACAATGTTTAACAAAGGGGGAGGGTTGGATATTTGGATGTGGGCTTAAAGCTGGGGGTGGGCGATCCTCTTCGAGGGCTTCGCCGCTAATGGGCGATCGCTGCATTGCCGCTTTCACGGATGTGACAAACTAAGAGAGCGATTTGTTTAGCCGATCGGTTCAATGGATTTTTGTATTCGATTAGCTTCCTTAGAAGACATTCCTAAGCTGACAACTTTAATTCCTGGTTCTGCCAGAGCTTTGCAAGCAGGCTACTATAGTTCAGAGCAGATTGAAGGCGCACTCGGCAAAGTTTTTGGGGTTGATACTCAACTGATTCTAGACCAAACATACTTTGTTGCTGAGAACAATCACCAAATTGTTGGTTGCGGTGGTTGGAGTAAGCGTAAAACGCTTTATGGAGGTGATTCAGGCAAAAATAATCCAGAAGACAGCCTGCTCAACCCAGACAGCGACTCGGCAAAGATTCGTGCATTCTTTGTTCATCCAGCATCGGTACGTCGAGGAATTGGAAGTCAGATTATGCGAGTATGTGAACTGGCTGCTGAGCGTGCTGGATTTAAGGAAGTTGAGATGATTGCGACGCTGGCGGGAGAGCCATTTTACACAAAATTTGACTATCAGGTGATTGAGAGGTTTGAAATTTCTCTCCCAAACAGTCAGTTCCTCCCCGTTGTCCGTATGTTTAAGAGCTTTGGGCACAGCCCGTAAAATATGAGGCATCATAAAATCAGTTTCGGTTAAATGCGAGCGTAAATCAATGAGATGACAAAAAAAGCGAATAATTATCAGCCATGTCAAGAAAACTAGATTTTTTCAAAGTAGAAGTCGTCCCGCACGATCCAAATTGGCGCAGCGCCTTTGAAACTGAGTCGAAACTGATTGCACTTGCACTTAGGGAAAATGTGGTTGCTATACATCACATTGGTAGCACAGCCATTCCACAAATTCATGCAAAGCCGATCATCGATATGTTAGTTGAGGTTAAAGATATTACTAAAATTGATCTACAGAGTTCAGCACTTGAGGCATTAGGCTATCAAGCAATGGGTGAGTTTGGGATATCCGGCCGTCGTTTTTTTCGCAAGGGTAATGAAGCAGGGATTAGAACACACCACCTTCACGGGTTTGAAGTGAACTCAGCGCAGAGAGAGCGCCATTTAGCGTTTCGAGATTATATGATTTCCCATCCTGATGACGCGCAGCAATACAGCGAACTAAAGAGAAAAATTGCCCAAAAATACCCTGATAATATTCAAGGGTACATGGACGGAAAAGATGGTTTCATTAAAGCAATGGATCTGAATGCGGCTAATACCAATTTTTTATGAGACCCCGTAGAATCCGATCCCCCCTAGCCCTCCGTGTCCGCAGGGTGGATTTATTGTGATCGGATGATTATATAATGGAAGGGGCGATCGTCCCCTAGCGGATCCCGCTTGACCAT
>NZ_JAUBQB010000104.1:0-16481 GCF_036701035.1 Microcoleus sp. Pol7_B2
GCACGCTAACTTACTCTCCATTTTTGGAAACAATACCTAATTTACCAGGGTTTGAGCCTTAACTGAACCGTATTGGGTTATATCAATATTCCTAATAAATTTAGCGTTGAAATACGACACTTAACAAACTTAAAACCGTGCAACCAAACAAAGCTTCAAATGTATATCTTCGCGAAGGTTTGTAAGGGTAAGAATTCCACACGCGCAGTTCTCCATTAAAGCCGCGCGACGCTAAACTCAACGAAACTTGACGGTAGTTTTCCAAAGTTCGCTGAAGCAATTGCCCGATTAAAATGCTTAAACTGTGCATTCCCCGCTTCCAAGTGCGATAGCCACAGCGCGAGTTTTGGGCGATCCAAAGTTCATCGGCGATCGCCAATAAGCTAAAAATAAACCGATACATTAGTAATAGCAGTTCTGTGACTAACTCTGGACAGCGTAATTGTCTGAGAATCTGCAAGACTTCGGTAAATGGCACCGTCAAGAGAATGAAATACATACAGCTTGTCGATGCGAAGGCGCGGGCAAATAGCAAGCTCACTTGGTATATTCCGGTGCGGCTCACATACAGATAAAAAGTGCCCATGCTAATCCCCCAACCTTGCCAAATATCCCACTGAATCGCGGGGATACGATCGCCCGCAACCGCACCCATCGCCAAAGCAGGCACACTTGTCAGCAAAAACATCAACGGTAGCGACAGCAACCGCAAATACAGTTTCCCCGGAATACCCGCATAGACGACGATCCAGACGGCCAACCAAAGGGCGATCGACAATTGGACGATCGCCCCAGAAACGAGAGACAGAATTAAAAGGGCGATCGCAAAGGATAACTTGTGAGATGGCGGCAACCCCCGCAAGCGATTTGTATAAGCCAGACTATCAATCTGATGGTTCATTCCGACGATTTATTATCAGACTGCTGCCGAGATTGCGATCGGCCTTTATACAACCCAATGACGTACCCAACTACGCCAGCCCCCATCGCCGCTTGAGACGCAAACAATAGACTGGCAATTTCTCCGCTAGCCGGCTCAAACAAGTGATTGAACCAAGGCTTATAACCCGGTTGAATTTCGGTAATTGCTTTCTTAGCTTGGTCATCGGAACCGCCATATTCACCCCGCACAAAAATGAGAGGAAACGCTGCCAGAACAATCACAGCACCAGCCAAAAGCCAATTTTGCCGCGAAGTAGATTGGTAATTTTTTGTAGGTTTATGATTCACGGCTTATGACTCCTGTCTCAATAATTTCAAAGTTTCCAACTCCGGCTTCCCGTAAGAATGCAGCCAATTCCAGACCAATAGAGTCAGCAATCCCTCACTGATAGCCAGGGGTACTTGAGTAATAGCAAAGATGCCAGCAAACTTGAGAAACGAAGCTATAAAACCGCCACTTGCTGCGGGGAAAGCTAACGCTAATTGAATCGAAGTCGCCACATAAGTCAGTAAATCTGCCAAAGCTGCCGCACAAAAAATTGCCGCCCGCTGGCTGCCAGTTTGCAACAGCAATTGATAGATAAAATACGCAGCGAAAGGGCCGACAATTGCCATCGAAAACATATTCGCTCCCAGGGTTGTCAACCCACCATGCGCTAACAGTAACGTTTGGAAAAGCAGAACTAAAGCCCCCAGTACACCCATCACCGAAGGGCCGAACAAAATTGCACCCAAACCGGTACCCGTCGGGTGAGAACAACTGCCCGTTACCGAGGGAATTTTTAAAGCAGAAAGCACAAAAGTAAACGCACCCGCCAAAGCAAGCAATAGTTTAAGTTCCGGGTGTTTTTTTGTAATGCGAGTAATCGATCGCAACCCACAGGCAAAAAAAGGCAACGCCACCATCCACCAAAATGCAGCCCATTGCACCGGCAAAAAACCTTCCGAAATGTGCATAGCTGCGGCGGGCGTTGCCGAAGCCAGGACAATATAACAACTCAAGCCAGCCATCAATCCCAAGCTGACCAATTTCCGATTTCTGGTCTTCACGCTGAACCTCGCAGATGAGACTATGTAAACTAACACATCGGCGGGCATCCTGACTCAGAAAGCGACATGACTCTCATTACAGTTGCGGGACAGCGCCGGACTTGCACCGAACTTTCCCCGTTTCCTCTAACGGCTGCTCCCCATTAGAACCGACTGGTTAGACATAGTTTAGTCGATCGTGTAAGTCTCAGCAAATCTTTTACAAAAATTACTTCCGATTAACTAAGTCAAAATTACCTATCATCTTCTCTTCTCTTCCTTCGCTTCTTCGCGGTTCGTTCAATAAATACTATCGCTCAACAAATCAACGGTATAATATTAGTGAGTTTTGAGGAAAGCCGCAATGTTACAGTACAACTTGCCGAGGAACTTGCCCTCCGCCGATGAACTACCAGACTCGGATGAAACGCCTGTGGATAACGAACTCCAAGAGCTAATACCAGGGTTGTTAAAAGCAATATTGCTCATACTTTGGTCAGAACGCATGGACTGGTTTTTTGGCATAGATATGGGTATTTATCATCACCCTGACGAACCGCCCATTGTCCCAGATGCTTTCTTAAGTTTAGGAGTAGAACGATATTACGACGAAGAATTGCGTCCGAGTTACGTGCTGTGGGATGAAAATGTTCTGCCGAGTTTTGTGCTGGAAGTAGTTTCCCCAACTTATCGCAAGGAATACAGCACAAAGTTGGAGGAATATCAAGCTTTAGGTGTACTTTATTACGTCATTTATTCTTCCCGCCGCCGTCGTAAACCTCGTTTAGAAGTACACAAGTTAGTCAATGGAAAGTATGAATTACAGCCAGGAAATCCAGTTTGGATGCCAGAAATTGGTTTGGGGATTGGTTGTGAAAGGGGAAGTTATTCTGGGGTGACAAGGGAGTGGTTGTATTGGTATGATGCCGAGGGAAAACGTTATCTGACTCCTGAAGAACAGGTGAAAGAATCCACGCAGCGCGCCCAACAGGAAGCCCAGCGCGCCCAACAGGAATCGCATCGCGCCCAACAAGAAGCCCAGCGCGCCGATCGACTGGCTGAACGTTCCGATCGACTAGCTCAGCGATTGCGGGAGTTGGGGATAGATCCTGATAATCTGACCTGATGGCAATCAAGAGTACAACACAGAGATACTCTTGAGGCTCAGAAACCGGGTTTTGCAACCGAGATCGATCGTCCTCAACGAAAGATTTTCAGGAAAAAACCCGGTTGCTGCATCCAGGAATGTGTGAATATTTATCGCAACAATCAGGAAATATCGAGCTAGATTTGGAAAAAACAGAGAGTTTGACGGGAAACATTGAGATGCAGCTCGAAAAAATGAAAATCAGCAGAGGTTATTAAATAATGGTCATGGATCTGCGTTCTTACGATATCATCTGTTTTGGTGATGAAGTTCCAGGAGTTCTAGCTGTTATCTCTGCCTCCAGAGAATATCTTCGCCGAACAAAGCGTTATCCGCGAATTCTACTGATGTCGAAAGCAAGCCTGCAAGAAGGAATTGGCGGGCATTTGGTAAGAGGCGGTCTTGCTTATTTAGATAGAAGTCAGATTAGTGAACAACTTCAACAATCTTTAAAGTTAGATACCTTTGGTTCACCGGCGACAATCTATAAAGAGTTCCTGCAAAAATCCGGTGTTAAGGCAATTGCACTTGACCCCCGCAAAGCCAGTGCAGCGCTGAAAGAAATGCTAGTACAAGCTGGGGCAGATCTCCTCAGCAAAGTAGAAATTAAATCAGTCAGTAAAGTAGGTCAAAAAATTGCCAGTATAACCACCTCTCAAGGCGTAGTTTATGCCGGCAAGCAATTTATTGATGCCACTGTCAATGCCGAATTAGCTCAAGCTGCGGGTGTGAGAAAGCTGAAGGGATTTGAAACATTGGGTCTGCCTAACTCAGAACTTCCAGTCACCCTCGTTTTTGAAACCCAAGGACTCAGTGCAAGAGCACTGAAAGAATTCGATTATACTTATCTAAAACGCTTTACCAACCTTGCCGATGCAGAGAGTCAAAAATTTTTGCTGTACGCTGCCGACAAGGATGCCAAACTAGCCGAAGAACTCCGGCTGGAAATGAAAGACACTAAAGGCAATCTCAAAACTCTGTGGGCGGGCAACGATTACATCGATGTTCGCTCGCCGGCTCTGTCTGTAGCTTACCACTCCTTTAGAGGAATAAAACTATCTTTTTCTGAAAGTGGCATAATTTTAGATGAGGGAAATATAGCCATACTTCCAAATGACAGACTTTCGTGGAATGCGCTTTTATTTGCAGTCACCGCCAGCGAAGCGGAAGCCTTAGCCAGAAGCGGGAGTAAACCCACGGCTAATATGCAAAGAGAGATGTTATTTATTACAACTTGGCTGAGAAGTTTGGGGGCTACTTCTGTTACTTATGCCTCAGAACTATATATCAGACACGCCGGCAATGTGACGGGAGTTGTAGAACCTTTAACTGGCGCACAAATGCTGTCAGGTGGCGTACCTGCTAATGAAGCCCTGGCAACATTTAGCTATCATTTTGATGTACGGGGAGGCATCCGGGGTATTCGCGATAAAGCCAATGGTCTAGGATGGTTTAAAAGTCTGAGTTTTAAACACCCTATCTTTAATATTGGCATCCGCCACGCATTAATTAAAAACGTTCCTAACCTGGCAGTGGTCAGTCCCTGTTCTGGATTTGAAGGGTTTGCTTGTTCTGTCGGCAGAATTGTGGAATTCAACGCTGCAGTTGGTCAAGGTGTGGGTATCGCTGCGGTTAATGCCATTCTAAATAACAAAAATCTAGCCGATGTATCTAACCGAGAAGTGAGACAAGTTCTCGCTGAAACAGGTCAGTTACCTAAAATTTTTGGAACTCCAAATAATGGTGAGGCAATGCTATTGGCGCAATTCGAGACTCTTGCCAGTTCGGATGCTATTGCGTAATATAAATTCCGGTTGCAGTCCTCCGGAATTGTTGACAGTTGACAGTTGACTGTTGACTGTTGACTAAAATTATGATTTCGGGACAAGGGACTGTTTGAACCTTTGAAAAATACCGATACAACCGGAAACGATATAATAGCAATTTCAATAAACAATGCAGTAGTAAATTGGGCAGGTGGAACCAAAACCAAGCCAAAAATTTTTAGCAAAAAATGAGTGAAATTGCTATTAGTATTATCCTACCTCAAACGACAAAAATCACTTTGGTTTGTAGTGAGGAATTTAATCCTCATAAAATTCTGAGCACTTCCGCCGTCACTACAAACCTATAACGGTGATTTTACCGGAAATTATATAATACCTCGATCGCTTGCACCGAATTATTGTGCTGCGCGCCACTAATCGGTGACCAACTTTTCAACTTGAGACTTCGCTTGATTTTTCCAGCTTGGTTTCCCGCACAAACAAGAAAAGCGGGAAAGCACATGAAAACGAAACAAGCACACCCAGAAGTATGTACAGCCCTACAAAACTTATATCCAATCGTTTTGACTCAGCGTACATCCAAGTGCTTCCTGCTACAGTTGCGATAAACAAATCTAAACTTACCGATTTTGCAGCAAGATTAGCCGAACTCTCGTTTACAAAGTCGAGCAAGCCAGCATTGCTAAAAAACTGCAAGTTATAGTACCAAGGCAGCACAAGTCCCAGAATTGCTAGGATGAGATAAATGATTCGCTTAACGCTCATAATTATCCTACCTGTTCTTTGATCGAGTGTATTAGCCTACTCGTTAACAACCAATCCTTACTTCTTCTGCGGGCACTTCGGATGAATCCCCCCCTGCAAACAAATGTAAGCAATTTGACTTTTATCTAAATTCTTAGCCTCCGCAAAATCAACTCCTAGGAATCGACCGGATTTACTACCAGTCGGATTTTGAATAAATTGATCCGGAGCTGTTTTCCCCAGAAACACAGCGCCTTTAAAATCCGCTCGCGCTAAATTAGCGCCCCTAAAATCAACCGAACTCACCTCCGCATTCCGAAAAATCGCATCTTGCAACCGAGCATCTTTGAAATTCACGTTGGTGAGTTTAGTCGAAGTCAAATCGGCATTTTGTAAGTTAGCGCCGCTCAAATCAGCACCGGACAAATCAGCACCTTGCCATTGCGATTTAGACAAATTTGTCAAGGACAACTGAGCGCCTTGAGCCTTCACTTTGCCCAAACGCGCACCCGACAAATCCGCTCGCGACAAATTTGCGCTTCCTATATCTGCCCCAGTAAAACTTGCATTTTTTAACAGTGCTTCCTGTAAATTTGCTCCAATTAAAATAGCACTGCTAAAGTTAGCTGAATTCAAGTTGCCGTTTGACAAATTAGCTTTGTTCATGACAGCGCGCACAAAAGTAGTCCGGTTCATTACAGCACTGTTCAAAGACGCCCCGACCAAATTTACTCCTTCCAAATTAGCGCCGCTCAAGTCAGAAATCCAATCGTCAAATGTACCCGGACGCCTGTCTTCGCCGGTGCCGTAAAAGCGAGCTCCCTGCAAGCTGGCATTGGTTAAATTGGCATTTCTCAACTTAATTCCCGACAAGTCAACTTTGTTTAAAACTAAAGTAAACTGAGACGGGCCGGCAGGACTTTGAGCTAAATCTGTGCGGCTGAGATCGACACCGTTGAGCTGGCTGCTATACACTGTGAGAATTTTGCCGATCGCCCTTTGTACTGTTCGCAGGCGGGCGGCCGCTAACTCGCGTTCCGGGGCCTTGCCGCCAAAGCGCAGGGTATCGAGGTCGTTGCTGAGGGCCTGATTCAACCGCTGCAACTCAGGCAAAGCTTTCGGCCCGCTACTGACTAAAGCTTGCTGGATCGCGTCCAACATGGCGCGGTTGTCTTCTTGAGCTAGCAAATCCGCTAGCAGGGGTACGGCGCGGGAGTCATCCACGGCCCCCAAAGCCAAAATGGCCGATCGCCTGCCCGATGCCCCGCTAGCCGATGTGGGAGACAATTTGCTAACTAAAGCGACAAATAATTCGTCGTTCCGCTGCCGGGAATCCCGCAGATTTGCTTGACTTTGAGTGTAGATGAGAGTGCCGACAAACAAAGTTAAAATCAATCCCGCGCTGCCGACGGTAACTATCACCAAAGTTGTGCCTGGGTGTTGGCGCATCCAATTCCACAAACTGGCATTTGCTTTCAGGCTGCTTTGTGGAGTCACAACCAAAGCCGCAATCTGCGCGTCTTCCTCAGTCCAATCTTGAGTCGGGACAGGATCGGCAGACAGTTGATTCGATCGAGCATTGACGACCAAAGTATTCGCGAGGCGATCGTGTCCAGATTGCCGTTTGTAGCGCCATGCAAAAGCCCCGTCTGCGAGCACTGCCAAGCCGCTCAACCCCCCTAAAATCAGCAAATCAGGAAACGCACCGCTCAAGCGCCAAATGCCGTAAGCGACGCCCAGAGGCACTCCCCAGCGCCCCAAACTTTCGCGAATTAGCACTTGCCCAAAACCCGGAGGAGTACCCGACGCTGTGACAACTTTGACCCCGAACCAGCGTTTGGGGATAGTTTGACCTGTTCTGGCAAGCAAAAACAGTTGCCACCCCGCTAAAACTGCCGGTGCCAGCAGCGCCCCTGACCAGAATAGATTAGTTAGGTGTGCGACTCTGGGGTTGCGATCGCGCATCGGTATGCCCAAAGTACGGGCGACGGTTTCGGATGCTGCTGCTATGTAGGGATTGAGTGGCGCGGTTTGATCTTCATGGTTGACCAATGCCCCGATACTGAAGGGAACGAGGGCGCTGGCCGCAATTAACGAAATTTCCACTGCCCAAGCGCCGCACCTGCGAACCAGCAGTGGCATTTGCTTGGATTGTGTTTGCCAAGACGGATCGGGTTGATTGATGCCGCTGGGCGCGGTGGGGTTAGCCATATTTAGAAATTCCTATTATTTGTCGTTAGTATTTGAGGACTGGGGGGAAATTGCCAATTTATACGCTATGTAGATTAGCACTCCGAGAACGGCAAGAGTCATCAGCGCTGAAATTAGCTGTACGACGCTATTGAAGACTGTCAGGACAATTATCGCTCCGACGCCAAAGGCTGCCACCTGCCCGGGTTTGGGGAGTCTTTGAAACTTGTCCAATAATTGATTGTAGAAGGTTCCGACGGCTTGATAGCTGTCTGAATTTTGTGTGATGAGCGGCGATCGTTCTACTTTAGCTTTTAGTTCTCCGAACGCTTGCTGCCAATTGAAGTTATTTTGAGGATTCATAAAAAAATTCCGAAGTTATTTTAGATTAATGTGTTTGGAACAGCCGTTATCCCCTACCGTCAAAGAACTAGAACCAAATGTCATTGTGTGAGGAAACATGAAGATCAATTATCCGGGCGATCGCGGCAAACTGTGGTTTAGCCCGATCGTGACCGTAGCCTTGGCAATGATTTTAGCGGATGCCGGTGCCCTTCGGAGCCAACCGCTACAAATTGCTCCGGGATTTCCCGAACCGCTGGGAGTTTCTGGAGTTTCCGGCGGCCCGAACAATAGCGGGGACTGCGGTTTTGTCTCCCAAGGACCGAACCACGTCATCGAAGTAACGCAGGATTTGCCTTACTGGCGGATTGCAGTACAAACCGCTGGAGCTCCAAGTTTAATGATTCAAGGGCCGAGGGGGCGTTTCTGCGTGCTGCCGGCGAATGCTGCTGCGGGGAATGTAGAATTTTCCGGTTATGGGGACAAGGGGACTTATGTTATTTTTGTGGGCGATCGATCTCAAGGTCAACACCCTTACTCTCTCTCTATTTCCCAAAAGCGAAATTAAAAATACAACGGAATTAGGAGGCTGGCTGTTAGAAAATGGCTTTTTTGCGATCGTAAATAAGCCGGAGTTCTGACAGCAAGTGCGTTAACTAGGGATTTCCTATCCATTTTGTATTTGGTTTTTAACCCACTGGCGAAACAATCTGAGAGTTTGACTCGTCCCCACTGTTTGGCTTTGTTCGCAATATTGAGAAATAGCTTCAATAATTGGCCAATTGGGAAAAATAGGACTAATTTCCGATTCAACATATTTCCCTTCTTGAAGCACATTAATCAGAAGCTTCTTATTTTCATAGCGCCATATTTCAGGTACTCCCAAAGCTTCGTAAGCGTCCAGTTGAGTCTTGGAAGTTAAATCGACTTCAATTGCTAAGTCAGGCGGCGGATCGACAGTTAAGTCGATCCGCTTTTTGCCAATCATTAAAGCGTAATTCTGAATGTAAAAACATTCATCAGGTTCAATTCCTTGTAACATACCTTTTCGCTTGAAAGTAGTCGAACCAAATGGTTCAAATTCGATTTCTAGTTCCTCAAACAAAATTTTCACCAAATAGCCAATAATGATTTTAGCTTTCTCGTGTTCTGGTAGTGGCATCCTAATCTCTAAAGTTCCTTGACTGTAAGCTATTCTAGAGGCACGGTGTTCTCCCAACTCTTCTAAAATTGCTTCAAATTCCTGCCAGTTGACATCATGGAACAGCACTCTATGTCCTGGGGGTACACTGATTTGTCTTAATTGCACAGTTACCATTTCAACCTCCGATTTATTTAAGTTTATTATAACTGATACAATCTTTTAATTTGAGTGGGTACACGGCGCCTCAACTTAATTTACTGGTAACTGGCGCCAAAAATCGAGAAGTCTAATCTGCGTTTTTTTGCTGGTTATAAAGTTCCTTAAACTTGCGCTGCTGCTGGTTGTGATCTACGATCGGAGAGGGATAATGAAGAAGTCGGCGTTCTAAAGGTGAAAGATTTCCTGTTAGCAAAACTTTAGTATCAACGCGGCGCAATTCTGGAACCCAGTGCCGAATATATTCGCCCTCCGGGTCAAATTTTTGAGCTTGAGTCGCAGGATTGAATATTCGCAAAGGTTTCGGGTCCATGCCGCTCGATGCACTCCACTGCCAGCCGCCATTATTAGCAGAAAGGTCGGCATCTATCAATTTTTGCATGAAGTATTTTTCACCCCACTGCCAGTTAATAATTAAATCTTTGGTAAGGAAACTGGCGACTATCATGCGGCAGCGATTGTGCATCCAACCTGTCTGATTTAACTGCCGCATTGCTGCATCAATAATAGGATAGCCAGTTTTGCCTTTACACCAAGCTTGAAAGAGCTTTTCATCGTTATCCCACGGAAAGTCTTTGAATGCTGGACGGTAGGGGCCGTCTGCTAATTCTGGGAAGTTATACATGGCGTGTTGGTAAAATTCCCGCCACGCTATTTCCTGTTGCCAAGTACGGATGCTTGTACACGCTTCTTCGCTGCGGCAAGTGTCCATTACTATCTGGGTAGCTTGCCAAACAGTGCGGATGCCAATTGCACCAAATTTGAGGGCTGCGCTGAGTTGGGATGTGCCGTTAGTTGCGGGAAAATTGCGCTGTTCTTGATATTGGTAAATTGCCCGATCGCAAAATTCTTCTAATTTTTGTTGCGCTGCGTCTTCTCCGGGTTCTATTACTAATGGATTTTCCCAAATAAATCCCAAACTAGAGGCAGTTGGCACTGTTTCCATTGCACCTGCTTGGTTCGCGATTGCTTGTTCTTCGGCAGTTAATCCGGTCATTGATTCCAGATAAGTTATCGGCAGTGTCTCTACGGGTTGGGCTTTGGGTTTACTATTCCATTTTTTCCAAAATGGTGTATAAACTGTGTAGGGAGTCCCTGTACCACTGCGAATTTCATCTGGGGCGTGCAGGACTTGATCCCAGAAATTTTGAACTTGAATTCCTGCTTGTTGGAGGGCGTTTGATACTGACTGATCGCGCTGTTTTGCGTAGGGTTCAACATCCCAGTTCCAAAATACTGCTTGAGCATTTATAGCTGTTGCTAATCTCGGTATTCCTAGACTCGGGTCATCTTGAATTATCAGCAATTGGCTGCCTGCATCCCTGTAACGCGAGGAGAGTTTTTGCAAGCAGCCGATCATGTATGTGACTCTAGCTGGCGCTACGTCATCCCGATTTAGGATATTGCGATCGAGACAAAAAATTCCGACTACTTTCGGGCTTTGCTGGCGCGCTGCTGCCAGTCCGATGTTGTCAGAAATACGCAAGTCGCGGCGGTGCCAAAATAAAATTAGATTGGATATATCGGACATTTTTTTGATTAAATTTTAACTTCATACATTTCGCCGTAGGGTGCGTATCGGCGACCTTACTACGATATATTAAGTAGGGTGCGAAGAGCGCACCTTACCGCTATTTCAACGAGCTTTTATCTGTCACTCACATATCGGATTTACATCAAAAAGGGACGTGCCAAGAAAAAGCTAGAAATAGATTTTGCATCAATGGGTTCCCCAGCTAAGATAGCTTTATCTAATTCTTCCGGGGTGAATAAAACTGTCTCCATGTCTTCGTCATCGTCTTGTGCTGGTGGCTTGTCCAGTTTTTCCAAATCTTGGGCTAAGAAAGCATAAATGATTTCGTCGGAATAACCGGGGGCGAGAAAAAATTGCCCTAATTTCTGCCATTTTCCGGCGCGATATCCGGTTTCTTCTTCGATTTCGCGTTTGATAGTTTCGGCGGGATTTTCATTGATTTCTACCGTACCAGCGGGAAATTCTAAAATTCGCCCTTTTGTGGCAAAGCGATATTGGCGTACCAAGACGAGTTTACCTTCGGGTGTGACGGGAACTGCAAGTGCTCCGCCCGGGTGGCGAATACATTCCCACTCGCCTTCGGAACCGTTGGGAAGACGGAGGGTGGCTACGTCAAAGTTGAATTTGCGCCCTTGGTAAAATAGGCGTTGTTTGAGGAGTTGGGGTAGTTCTTGACCGATCGACATAAGCGACAAGCGAATAATGTTTGAGTGCACCGATTTAAGACATCATAGGCGATCTCATACGGTTTTAGATTTTAGATTTTAGATTTTACATTGGGAATGACTGATAACTCTCACATTTTGGAGCTTACCTACGGTTGCATTTTTTGTGAAACTGCTACGATCCGTGAATTGTACTCAATTTTTACAGTTGCAATTTTTGCACTCCGGAACAGTCTGCGGTTTGCAGCAGTTGGGCGATCGCACTTTTCGTCACCGGATGCACCCAATCCGGAGCAATTTCTGCTAAAGGTACTAATACAAAAGCTCTTTCGCTCATCCGGGGATGAGGTAGAGTCAGTGTCGGAGTTTCTCGGATTAAATTGTCGTACAGCAGCAAATCTAGGTCGAGGGTTCTTGGCCCCCATTTTTCTCTGCGAATTCGATTAAATTTTATTTCAATTTTTAATAAAGTTGCTAGCAATTGTTCGGGTTCTAGTGCCACTTCGAGGATGGCACAGGCGTTGATGTAATCGGGTTGCGGCGGCCCTACGGGGGCGGTTTGATACCAGCTTGAATGAGATTTTACGGCTATTCCTGGGGTGTTGTTGAGGGTTACGATCGCGCTTTTGAGTGTGGCGAGGGAGTCGCCTAAGTTGCTACCAAGGGCGATCGCACATTTTGTTGATTTCATAAAGAAGAAGGTTCGGCAACGGATTGTGTAACGGATGTAACGGATGTCAGGAAGAAGGAAGAGGGAAGAAGAGTAACGCGGGGGCGGGTTGATCGATCTCCTTTACTACCGACAAATATTTCGAGTAAAACCCGCCCCTAAAAGCCTAATTTTTGGTGGTAAATTGATCCTACAGGACACTTTTTTAGGAAAATATGGTGACACAAAACTTTATTTTAATCAAATATTAACATCTTGTTAATTTTTATTAATTATCATTGACAAGTGTTAGTATTTAGTTTCAAAAATAATGAATTTGTACCTACGCTTATTGTCGGCTATCATTCTAGCAATTATCAGTTTAGCAGCAAGTATATCAATAGGTTTGGCTGAAACAAAAGAGCGCTACATTACCCTAGATTCGGACGGCAGTCAATCTTTTGCGAGTTTAGTGCAGCAGGCGGAAGATTTAGCGAAAGAGTCGATCGCCCGCGAGTTTCAAGAAAATTCGGCATTAACAGAAGTTACAATCATCATTACAGCCGATCGCAGCCGGCAAAGAGTTCCGGTTTTGCGATCGAGAGTATCCCGCCGCGACTGGCAGAAAGATGCGAGAATTGAACAGTGGACTAGATATTTTGCCGATGCTCAATTGCTGCTGGGATTCAGAAACGGCAATATTTCGCCCGCCAATTCTGGGTATTCGCAAGTGATTAATGTACCTGCGCCTAGTCGATTGACATCCAGAGAAAATGATCCGGGTTTTCGAGATGATTGAAATCGGGCATGGGGCATTGGGGATCGGGCATTGGTAACAAATAACAAACAACCAATAACCAATTATTAACCCAAATATAATTCCACTTTTATTAACCTTCAGGTTAACTTCCCTTAATTGAACAGTGATAAAGTTTCATACGGAATCATCAGATTAGGGAAGTTGGGTTGAATAATGAATTTATGTCTAAAATAACTCGCCGACAACTGCTAATTTTCTTCGGCAGCAGTGCGGCTACCACTGTGCTTGCCCCTCAACTAACTAAAACACTATTCGGCATCAATTCCACCTCGGCCGAAGCTGTAGTTCCGCTATCTTTCACTGCGTTAAGACTTCCCCACCCGCTGCCGATTTATCGAGAACTGCCCAGCTTTATGCCGACGGGCTTAAACGGACAGGGAACCGTGATGGCTGCCTCACAGGATACTAAATTAACGAGTTACAGCATTGTTGACGATGTGGTTGTGCCGCCGGAATACGAACGGTATGTGATTCTCCGCTGGGGCGATCGAGTTTTTCCCAATCCGGCAGACTATTTCGGCTACAACAACGACTACACCGCCTTCCTACCCCTTGGTGGCAGCAGTGACGACGGCTATCTCTGGGTGAACCACGAGTATGTAGGTTTCCCGATGTCGAAAGTGACGCCGGAAGTGCCGTCTGATCTGGCACCATTTCCAACAACCGATCGCGCCGTCCTCGGTATAGACTTATCGGTAAAAAATCAGGCTACCCTCGGCGAATTTCTGTACAATCTCGGTGGTTCGATCGTCCGCATCACCAAACAAGCCAACGGACGCTTTGGGGCGATCGCCCGGGATCCACTCAACCGACGCATTCACGGACTTTCCGGCCTCGGCATCAACAGCCAGCGTGCCGACAAATACAAAGATGTCACCTCCTGGGGAACCAGACAAGGGGATAACGAGTACCTCACAGGCACGGGCCCTGCAGCCACCCAAGTCTTCGCGCAAGTCAACACCGACGGACTCGGCAACCGCATCATCGGCACAGCTTACAACTGTTCCGGTGGCACAACTCCTTGGGGCACAATCCTCTCCGCCGAAGAAAACTTCCAAGGTAGCGAACTATTCTTCGTGGGAGTTCAGGAAAACGTCAAACCTAACGGCGGTCAAACCGGCTACGCCAAGGGCACTACGGGCGAGGAATTCGGCTTAGTCGGCGAAAAATACGGCTGGATGGTAGAAGTCGATCCCCAAGATCCGAGTTTCCGCCCCCGGAAGCACACATGGTTGGGCCGTTTCCGCCACGAAAATGTCGGGATGCGCGCTGAAGCAGGCCGCAAGTTAATAGGGTACATGGGGGACGATCGGCGCGGCGGACACACCTGGAAATTTGTCAGCAACGGTACTGTCACCAATCCCGCAGATAAAAACAACAGCCGATTGTTTGAAGATGGGGTTTTGTACGTTGCCCAATATAACCGCAACGGTACTGGAAGATGGCTGCCACTGACATTAAATACCCCGACAAATCCGCTGCGTCCTTCTAAAATTGGCGAGGCAGAATTAGCAAGTTTTGGCAAAGCTCAAAGAGATGCAAATACTCGCTTGCCCAAACGCGCTGGAATTGCTGCTCAAACCGAAGACGGCGGTTCTTTTGTAGTAGATACAACCAATGAAGCAACAGCACTTCCGGGCTACCAAAATAAAACTCTGGCTAACTTTTACAGCAGCCAAGGTGCGGTTTTAGTTGATGCTTTCTTAGCTGCTAATTTGATTGGTGGCACTCCGACGGCGCGACCGGAAGATTTGGAAGTTAATCCTACTACTAAGGAAGTTTTTATTGCTTATACTGACGCCGCACCCGGAAGCGACGGCTATCCAGATTCTCGCATTTTTACTGTTGCTAAATACGGTAGCGCAGTCAACAGCACCCAACAGTCGGGAGGACTGTATAAGATAATTGAAGACAGTCCCGACGGTGCAGGTTTGACGTTCCGCTGGCAGCGTTTGGCTCAAGGTGGAGAAGCAGGTGCGGTAGCTGGGGCGGGATTTGCTAGTGTAGACAATTTGGCTTTTGACACTCAAGGCAATGTTTGGGGCGTGACTGATATGTCTACGAGCACGCACAACGGTTTTGATGTGGGTGCGAGTGGAAAGCCAACGACGATCGACCATAAAAAGACGGGAAATGTGTCAGATTTTACTGGAGTTTTCGGCAACAATTGGCTCTTTTATATTCCGACTTCCGGCCCTAATGCAGGAACAGTAATTCCGTTTGCTTACGGGCCGAATCGGTGCGAAATGACAGGGCCGACTTTTGTGGGGGATACGCTATTGTTTTCGGTGCAGCATCCGGGGGAAGATTGCCCGATCGATGATGGCACTGTACTGAGTCGGCAAATTGAAATGTTGGATTTGAACGGTGCTGTTTTCAATCAGACTCGTAGTGTTGCTCGCGGCAGTTTGTGGCCGAGTAATATTGAGAATGATCGGCGCCGATCGCCGATGCCGTCGGTGGTTGGGATTCGCCGCGTGCGATCGACTCCAACGGGTCAGTTTGTTTAAATTTTACATTTTGCACCATTCTCAAGAACAGGCAAGATGCCTGTTCCACAAAGAGTAAATTTTCTTGTGGAACAGGCATCTTGCCTGTTCTTAAAAAGCTTATTGAGAATGGTGCAACATCTAAGTTTAAATTTGACTGACCCATCGGGGCCCAGAAACCGGGTTTTTACGAATCTGGAGTAAGATTAAATGAACCGCCAAGGCGCTAAGGACGCGAAGAAAGAGAAAGAAGAAGATACTGTTCTTTATTCGCGCTCTAGCGTCTTCGCGGTTCGTTCAAATAATTAAAAAAATCCCGAGGATAATTAATATCCAATCCCTTAATAGCGGAATTTTTAAGAAAATTTTACTTGACGATATAAATCGGCGATCGCAATTTCTAGATTCACCGATTCAAGTTGCAAGGAATCGCCCAAACCATACTGGGAGAGAACCCATTGCCCTTGTCTATCGCGCCGAAACATCCGGAAGTGCTGTAATTCATTATCTCAAGTTCTTGGATGTCCCTGTTCCCACCTGATTCATACCTGAATTCAGCAACATCGATATGTGGTATTCGGAACATTATTCTATTATAAGTCTTGTCTGAGCTTCACAGATTTTAAGTAGGATTCCGCTACGTCTAAAAACGGTTTTATCTAAGATGGTAAGTATTGCCAACCCTAATTTTTGCAACTAATTTTTGTTAGTTAGGGCTTGCTGAATAATCGATCGCCAACCAAGAGCAGGAGCGATCGATATATTCAAGCAGAGTTAAATATA
>NZ_JAUBQB010000105.1:0-16453 GCF_036701035.1 Microcoleus sp. Pol7_B2
CTATTCTTTCTCTGCGCTGTGCTTATCTCAATGGTCAACTTTCCACTTGATATATGTGCAAAACTGAGATGCACCCAGTGGGAAAGTGGGACGACGTTGCCAAGGATACGATGGGCAAACAAATAGTCCGATCGGCTGATAGTGTTGATTTTAATCTTGCAGAAGGACATGGACGCTATAGCTATCAAGATAATCAGCGTTTTGTGAAAATTGCCCGAGGTTCATTAAACGAAACAAGACATTGGTTGAGACTTGACGGAGCTCGCAATCTTTTGACTCAAGAACAGAGCGATCGACTGCATCCGTTATTAAATGAACTTTCACCAAAACTTAATGCCTATCTTAACTCATTAAAACAAAAACCCAAAGGTTAACAGTCAACCGTTAACAGTCAACCATTAACCACCAACTAATTACTCGATCGCACAGTCAAAACTTGCGGCGGCGTCGCATCCGGCGGATACAAGAAATCCACCTGCACCAAACGGCGTTCCCCGGGCTTCATATTCACATTCACCAAAGGTTCTCCCTGCTGTCCCCGCCGCTGCACGATGTGAATGTAGCGCGTCAAAGTCTTGCCCGTATCATCCTTAAACATCACTCGCACCGTACCTCGGAAAAATATCCGATTTTCAGGAGGATCGTAAAACATCAATCCCCCCGATTCTGTATTTGCTTTTATCGGTGTTTGCATTTTAATGCTAACAGATTGGGGCTCACGAGATTTGTTGTAAAGCGGAAAAGTTAAGTTGTATTGAATTCCGTAATTTCCGTGAGCAGAATAAGCAGTATCGGGATAGCGAGCTAACATTTTAGCACTTTGAACTTGACCAGTTCCAAAAGTACCCGTATCAGTAGTGCTCAAAGCATAGGAAAATGACTCGCCGCGCTTGGGAATAGTTAAATAATCGGTTCTCGAATTGTCCGTAATTTTAGCTTGCCACTGGGAACCTTCAGCTACTCCAGCTACGCGGCCGTAAATTTTTGGCACCGGATTTTCGCCTCTGGGAGTTGGTGCTAAATCTCTGGGCCCGGCTAAACCTTTGGTATTTAAAATATTTTCCCACTCTTCTAATGTGGGATATTGCTCGCCTCCTCCTTGACTTTGAGGAGCAAACATTGCTAATGATGCTACATAAACCGAATTGCTGCTCGACATTCGCATTAAGGTCGATCGACCGTTGGAAGCAGGCGTGACATTCCCCACAGGTATTGGCAAATTCATCAGCATTCGGCTCTCATTGGCGGGAATCTCGATCGCAGCGGGCAAAATGGCTTGTCTGTATCCCCGCAGCACATCGCTGGTGATGCGGCTTCCAGGCCCGGCAAACACAGTGCCGAATCTATTTTCTAAATACGAAGGCAAATCGACAAACAAGGCATCCGGCCGAGTTAAATAAGTCGCTCCTTGCAAGACATTTAAAGTAACAGGTTCCGAGTTGGGATTGTGGACAATTATGCCTTGAAATAAGGTGCGAGTTTCGGCGCGATTTTTAGCTTTGGCGATGTGGTGGGCGAAGATGTCAAATCGGCCTTTGAAAGGAAAGTTTAAGTGTGCAGAAGGTACTTGTTTGGCTTCTTGCGGAAATGTGGAGAGCAAAATGCCTTCGGTTTGCACAACTTCCGGGCTGTTGCTGTTGAAAACCGGGATGCTGTCGAGTTGCCCCGGTAAAACGCGCACTTGCTGGGGCTGCATGACTGTGTTCAGCGGGGCGGTTGTCTGCGGTTGTGGTAAATCCAGTTCGTTTTTCGGCAGCGGGAATTCTCGCTCGATGATGACTTGTTGGGTCCCAGGTGCGGGGATTGTTTGAGCTAAGGGGAAAATTGGCAAAAACATTGCTGAGAGCGCGTTTAACTGAACTTGCAGAAGATTGCCACATAGCAACCGACACAGAACATTACCACAAGTTGGTTTATATTTTCTGGTGAGGTTGGGATTTTAGGTCTATTTTTGCAGCAATTCGGACATCGCAAATTTTTTGTTCTTCACCTTGACAAAATGTAGAGCATAAATAAGAGCCAGAAGCACTATAGCTGCGCTGGCTCTTATGAGTTGATACTAGAAGTTAACCTGCATTCACTAGAAAAGCGATGAGCTTTTCTGCCGATGGATGGCCTGCACCCCTGAGACAATTTAAGCAAGAGCTTTTTTTGCCTGCTTGCGGCGGGCTGCTACTAAACTTCCCAACCCCATCACCATACCTGCGATAGTGGTTGGTTCGGGTACTGGCTCAGCATCAGCCGAAACTCCGGCCATAACTTTGTCACTGGTACCAACATCAGACCCCTCTACCTGCTGGAAGCGAACCCCTGCCTTAAGCGTACCATTCTGAAATCCCGTCAAGAAAGCATTTTCTGCCTGAGCCGCACTCAGACTGCTGCCAGTTAGCAAAAAGCTAACCAAAGTAGACTGATTTTTATATAAGCCTCCATTAGCGTTTCCACCATTAAAGCTCTTGCGCGGAGTGCTAATGCCATAGTCGAAACCGTCTTGCAAACCGCTAATATCAACGTTTTGCCAAAACGCTGTAAAAGTGCTGCCTGCGGTAGATTTAACCGATGCATTAACGCCACTCAATACGTCAAATGCCACGGCAACGAGAGAAGAGTCTGTTGCACCACCGGCTGTGGCCTGAGTGCCAGTGGTATTCTGGATGCCTAAATTCAGGAGCAAATCGGCTCCACTTTGGACAAAGTTGAAGTCCAATGTTGCAGTAGCACCGGTGCCGATAACGTTGCCCAGGCTGTTGGTACTACCGTACTCAGGTGCCACGGATAAACTGAATGCTTGGGCTTGTGTTGCAGTTAGTAATGAAGAAGCAATGACTAAACCAGCGGTAGCTAGACACGCGGTTAGTGGTTGGGCGAAGTTGGTTTTCATAAGAGTAATACCTTTTTTATATCGTTGGGGGGATTGACTTTATTGATTTCTTTCGGTACCTGTTTACATCATCTATCATGTAAAGGTATTTGTCTATACATTTTTGATACCTTTACCAAAACAATATTCTTCGAGGTTTATTCTTGAACCTTTCGTAAACTTGGTTGTATCCCAAACGCTAGGATAATTGGTGCTGAAGCATTCCACGGCTAACTATCCGTTATTGCAACTTTCGGTATCATCGGCTGTCACAACCGCTTACTACGTAATATTATTGTTGACCAGTAACAATTTATACAAAAAGTGAGAAATATGTTGGTCGATCGCCAGATCTACGGCAAAGTAAAATTTAGTTGCACAGTCAGTAAATATAGAATTAGTAACTCTTCCCGGGCGCAGAAACTGGGTTTTAACGACTAAAATACGGCGTGGAGGGCCTGGGTATCGCTGAAAAAACCTGGTAGATCCAAGTCTCAGTGCGTAAGTCCACTACACTTAACGTTATGCAGACACAGCCCAAAAACGGATACAAGCCCCCGACTAATGTTGTGGAAAGATAAAAATTTTAGACTCTTGTTCAATTTCCCAGATTCATCTGTGAAGTAAATCTAAAATCTAAAATTTAAAATCTAAAATCTAAAATCGACACAATCCCCGCGTCCCCTACCATTTGAGATTGCATCGGCTCGCCCACCACTGACACAATAACGTTAGTAACAGACAACTTTTCAATGACAATAATTTTAACCAACGACTACCGCATCAATGCTCCGGGCATTCAAGCACTTTTGCAGGCTATAGAAGGCAAAACAATTATGGTGGGTGGCTCCGCAGGGGCAATTGTCGGGCTGCGGGCATCAGGTGACGACCCACAGTCCGATTCATGTCGATCGCCGATCAGAATTTGAATATGCTGTAGGGGGAACACCGGCAGACTGCGTTCGCATAGCTCTTCATCACGTTTGTGCGAAGCCGGATTTGGTGCTGTCGGGTATTAACGCGGGTGGCAATTTGGGGGTTAACGTGTATATTTCGGGTACGGTGGCGGCTGTGCGCGAAGCAACTATGCACGGTATTCCGGGCATCGCAATTTCCCACCGGATTAAAAGGCCGCTCGAAATAGATTGGGATATCGCTACTCGTTGGACATCGCGAGTGTCGGCGGATTTCCTGAATCGGGAACCAAAGTCGGGGTGTTTCTGGAATGTGAATTTGCCGCATTTAGCGCCGGGAAGTGCGGACCCGGAAATTGTGTTTTGCCAGCCTTCGATGCAGCCACTGCCGGTGGTTTACCGGGTGGAGGGAGAATACTTTTATTATGCCGGAGAATATGGATCGCGCGATCGGGCGGCGGGGACTGATGTTGACGTGTGTTTTGAGGGTAATATTGCGGTGACTGAGATATCGCTGTGATAGATTTGGGAGATCGAACTATATTTTTTTTCAATAAACTCTAAATAGACGGTGTTAAATTCGATCGGGGACGGAAGGTTTCATTCCAGAAACAGCTTTATCGAAGCAAAAACAATTTGAAAATAGCGGTTTAGCAGACACTGACTCGCAACAATCCAAAGCAGTTGATGCAGAAACCCGTCAAAGGGCGATCGCGTTCGTTGAGAAGTTACCGGAAGCTGTGCTTGATGAAGCCGTTAAGTTTCTCGAATCTTTGTATGTTAAGGGCGAGCCCGTCGAGTAGCGATCGTACTTTTTGTTGTGAGAAATTTAGCCAGGTTTCGGACCGGGTAAATATACAGTCAATCACCAACTAATTACTCGATCGCACAGTCAAAACTTGCGGCGGCGTCGCATCCGGCGGATACAAGAAATCCACCTGCACCAAACGGCGTTCCCCGGGCTTCATATTCACATTCACCAAAGGTTCTCCCTGCTGTCCCCGCCGCTGCACGATGTGAATGTAGCGCGTCAAAGTCTTGCCCGTATCATCCTTAAACATCACTCGCACCGTACCTCGGAAAAATATCCGATTTTCAGGAGGATCGTAAAACATCAATCCCCCCGATTCTGTATTTGCTTTTATCGGTGTTTGCATTTTAATGCTAACAGATTGGGGCTCACGAGATTTGTTGTAAAGCGGAAAAGTTAAGTTGTATTGAATTCCGTAATTTCCGTGAGCAGAATAAGCAGTATCGGGATAGCGAGCTAACATTTTAGCACTTTGAACTTGACCAGTTCCAAAAGTACCCGTATCAGTAGTGCTCAAAGCATAGGAAAATGACTCGCCGCGCTTGGGAATAGTTAAATAATCGGTTCTCGAATTGTCCGTAATTTTAGCTTGCCACTGGGAACCTTCAGCTACTCCAGCTACGCGGCCGTAAATTTTTGGCACCGGATTTTCGCCTCTGGGAGTTGGTGCTAAATCTCTGGGCCCGGCTAAACCTTTGGTATTTAAAATATTTTCCCACTCTTCTAATGTGGGATATTGCTCGCCTCCTCCTTGACTTTGAGGAGCAAACATTGCTAATGATGCTACATAAACCGAATTGCTGCTCGACATTCGCATTAAGGTCGATCGACCGTTGGAAGCAGGCGTGACATTCCCCACAGGTATTGGCAAATTCATCAGCATTCGGCTCTCATTGGCGGGAATCTCGATCGCAGCGGGCAAAATGGCTTGTCTGTATCCCCGCAGCACATCGCTGGTGATGCGGCTTCCAGGCCCGGCAAACACAGTGCCGAATCTATTTTCTAAATACGAAGGCAAATCGACAAACAAGGCATCCGGCCGAGTTAAATAAGTCGCTCCTTGCAAGACATTTAAAGTAACAGGTTCCGAGTTGGGATTGTGGACAATTATGCCTTGAAATAAGGTGCGAGTTTCGGCGCGATTTTTAGCTTTGGCGATGTGGTGGGCGAAGATGTCAAATCGGCCTTTGAAAGGAAAGTTTAAGTGTGCAGAAGGTACTTGTTTGGCTTCTTGCGGAAATGTGGAGAGCAAAATGCCTTCGGTTTGCACAACTTCCGGGCTGTTGCTGTTGAAAACCGGGATGCTGTCGAGTTGCCCCGGTAAAACGCGCACTTGCTGGGGCTGCATGACTGTGTTCAGCGGGGCGGTTGTCTGCGGTTGTGGTAAATCCAGTTCGTTTTCGGGTGCGGGGGCTTCTGGGTCGATGATCAGTTGTTGTTGGGCGGGAGGTGCGGGGATTGTTTGAGCTAAGGGGAAAATTGGCAAAAACATTGCTGAGAGGGCGTTTAACTGAACTTGCAGAAGATTGCCTTGACGCAAAGCAATCGACACAAAACTTTACCACAAGTTGGTTGATGTTTTTGGGGATTTTTGGATGTTAGGTGAATGTTTGCGGTAAATTGGGCGATCGCCCAATTTAGGACTTTGGAGAAGTCGCGTCCAAGGAAGGCAATGGAGCGAGCCTCTTCGTCTTGATCGACTACACCCCCACTATACAAGTCCGGTGCAACCGGACTTGATATGACCAATTACCAATTCCCAATTACCAATTCCCAATTCCCAACTTGCGTTATTTCTGTTTTAGGACTACCAACGTAATGTCGTCAAAAACTTTCTGTTCGTCAATATGTTGCCGCACATCATCAATTACTGCTTGTCGAATTTCTTCAACCGTTTTGTGGCGATTTTTTTTCGCCACTTGGCACAATCTTTCTATGCCGTAATAAACTCGATTTATATTTACACATTCGGTAATTCCATCTGTGTAAAGCACTACTACATCCCCTGGATTAAGATGCACTTGAATTTGGAAAACAAAACCAGAAATATCTTCCTCTAATCCCAGGGGAAAACCGAGTTCCAGTGTATCGATCAGTTCGATGTTACCATCAGTACGGACTACGATAACTTCTTCATGTTGACCGCTGAGGCTGAAGTTACTATCTTGATAATCTAACAAAGCCAAGGTCATGTTTTTAGACGAGTCGATGCGCTCGATATTGGCATAAAGGGTGCGGTTTAACACATCAAGAAACTTCACCGGATCGGTTTCGTTCATTTGTTGGAGAGTGCGGACGGCGGTTTGCGCCATAATCATTAATACGCCACTTTCTAAACCATGTCCCGTAACATCGCCGATGCTAATTTTTACCTGATCATTTAGGGTTAGCACGTCGTAGTAGTCGCCACCAACTTCATCGGCCGGTTGCATATATCCAGCTATTTCTAATCCTTGAATTTTATCAAGTTCTGATTGTTTAGGCAAGATCATTTGTTGCAGTCGTTTCGTGACTTCTAACTCAGCACTGAGGCGGATGTTTTCGGCTTTGAGTTTGTTGTTGAGGGAGCTAATTTCCTGGTTTGCTTGGGCGAGTTGGGCGGTGCGTTGTTGCACTTTATCTTCTAAAGTTTGATAGAGACGGGCATTTTCGATGGAGATCGCAGCTTGGGCGGAAATGATATTGAGGACTTCTAGGCGATCACGCGTAAAAGCCCCCGCTGTTAAATTATTTTCTAGGTATAGGATGCCTACCAATTTACCTTGATTGATCAGGGGGCTACACAAGATAGATTTAGGTCGCTGCTGAATAATATACGGGTCAGATGCAAACCTGGTTTCAGTGGTTGCATCATCGATCGCAAGAGTTTCTTGCGTGCGTTCTACATAATTAACCAGCGAGATAGGAATCTCTTGACTTTCAGCCGCTGACTTGGAGATTAATTGACATCGTTCACCCGTACATTGAGCTTCAATTTTCCACTTACCTGCTAGGTCAGGTATGAGGAAATAAAATTTTTCCGCTCCCGCGTTTTCCCGCAAGACTTGCATCAAATTCGAGAGCAATTCATCCAGATTAACTTTCCCTGAGAGGGCTTGGGAGGCTTTGATAATTGTTGATAAATCCAGAGCTTGTCCAGCACCTGAACTGGTAGAAGTGATAGTGCTTCTGGTCTGAACCATCGTTTCGTCTCTTCCACTCGTCAGGCTATTTTTCCTACCGACGATAGGTGCGAGTAATTCAGCATGGCGCTCTTCTAAATCTTTAACTTTTGCCTTGGCTCCCCAGCGAATATAAGCATAGTAAGCGTCAATCAGGTAGGTACGCGCTACTTTCTGACGACCTAATGCTAAATAAAATTCTGCTGCTAGTTCATTGGCGAGGGCTTCGTGCTGGACGTATCCATTTTCCTTGGCTCCATCTATCGCCAGGTCGTAATATTCCATGGCGGAAAAATATTGCCCCGATACGCGGGCTTTTTCGGCCTCTACTAAGTCATACTTATGCTGGTAATTGGCTGGGCAATGGAACGCCCAATTTTTTAGGCTTTTCTGAGTTTCTTCTACTTGGTTGAGGTATTCTTGTTTCTTTTCTTCCTCTCCTGAATCTTCCTGAACATACAGGGCTAAAAGAATCAGACAATAGTAAAAATTATGTTCAATAAAACTAATATTTGATTGAACGTAACCTGAATATTTCAACCCCTCTCTCGCAAACTCGATAGCTTCTTCATACTGCTTAAACAAATAGCAAACTACAGTTTTGGCAAAATAAAGCCTGAACAAGCAAATGAAATTATTTACTTCTCTTAAATAAGAGATAGCTTTTTCCTCATTTAATATGCTACCCATCAATATCAGTTTATTATCTGTCATCCCCCTTAAATTTTCTACTAATTGACCTAGAATTTTGAGTAAATATAACTGGTGTTCTTGGGACAATCTCTCTGCCAAGTCAATATATAGTTTTTGCTGTTCTTGCACGTAGTCTAGATGCTCAGCCTTAAAAAATAAATGCGAGCAATAGTAATCAGCAGCATGACAAGCATATTCTATATCTCCAAATTCTAAGCCGCTATTAATGGCTTGACGAAGGGGTTCTATCGTTTCCCTAGTATGCTTTTTGAGGTGGATAATACCGATGGAAACATTAACTAAAACTTTAGAACGAAACTCTCTAGCATCTAACTTCTCTAATAGCTGCAAAGCCAGTTGCCCCAGTTGATAGGATAAATTTATATCTGAGAATAGCCAAGATACGAATATACCGTAAACAGAATAGCCGTAAGTAGATTGCGGCGAATTCCCGTACTGACGAGAAAGTTCCACCATAGTATATATAATAGGTAGCGATAGCGGGCTTTCTGCAAAGCAAGCAGGTGGGAATATAAGAACTAAAAGCTGCATAGCCGCCTGCTTGTAGGGTTCGCTCATTTCAGGCAGGTTTGCTAACTCCTCAATATTGAGTTCTTGCGGGGGTGATTCATATAGGGTCACTCCTAGCATCTTTAGAACTTGCAGTCCGGCATCTAAGCCATCATTATTTTGATTTTTAGCGATGTAAATTCTAATTTTCAGTTCGTATAAGTTGACTTGTTCGAGGATTGTTTTGGCTTTTTGAAACACGCGATCGCACAAGATACCCGCTCGTTCTAAATTGGCATTGAGATATTCGGCTTCCGCCGCTTCCCGAGAAAAATTAAATGTCAGATCGTATCTACTTTCCCAGCTATCTTGGCTCAGGAGTTCTATACCTACATTCAAATAATTAACCGCAGCTTCATACGCAGTCGCTGCCTTTGCTTTCTGTCCAGCGATTAGGTTTAATTCAGCTAATTCATCTTTTTCAGACTGATTAGTTAGCAAATCTGTGCCAAAATTCAGTTGGTTAACCAGAGCAAAAATATTATCTTTTCGCTCTTGCTCTGTTGTATTATTCAGCAGCAGTTGACCAATTTTCAGGTGAGTGGCTTTTTTCTCCGATTCTGGAATCAAAGAATAAGCTGCTTGCTGCACTCGATCGTGCAAAAATTTGTATTCAACTTTGATATCCCGTACAGATGCCAACTCTTCTTGGGCAAAGACTAGAGGAATTTTGTAATTTTCAGACAGCGGCAGAATCAAACCTGCTTGCATTGCTTCCCACAAATGAGCTGCCGTCGCTAAGTTTGATTCTTCATTGACAATTGATAAAACTTCTAAATTAAATTGGTTGCCGATACAAGCCGCTAGTTTTAATAATTTTTGGGTTGTTTCTGGGAGTTTGCGAATATTTCGGGCAACCAGTTCAACAATATTGAAATCTGCGATGCCAATTGCTTGGATTTGTTGGATATCCCACTCCCAGCGGTCTGTATCTACTTGATAAACCAGCAGATTTTCCGAGTACAGCGTTTTGAGTAGCTGGGTTAAGAAAAAGGGATTGCCTTGGGTTTTATTAAACAGTAATTCAGAAAAAACTTTAATTTTGTCTGAGTTGACGCTGGCATCGAGAGTGTCGGCGATTAATTGGTTGACGCTATCCAAAGCCAGCGCCTGAATGGTGATATTATTCACCACCGTTTCATTTTCTTGAATTTTTTCTATTGTCTGAATTAAAGGATGAACGGGACTGACTTCGTTATCCCGATAAGCTCCAATCGTTAATAAATATTTGCTATCTGGGTCAGTGACTAAGAGTTGGATTAGCTTTAGAGATGCCGAATCTGCCCACTGTAAATCGTCTAGGAATATGACTAGCGGGTGTTCGGGTTGACAAAAAACGCGAATAAATTGTTGAAATACCCGATTAAATCTGTTTTGCGATTCCGAAGATCCCAGTTGAGGAACTTCCGGCTGTTTACCGATAATTAGTTCGACTTCGGGGATAACATCAATAATAACTTGAGCGTTATTATCTAGCGCTTTTAATAAGTTTTCTTTCCAAATTGCAATTTTTTCGGAACTTTCGGTTAATAGCTGACGGACTAATTCTTGAAATGCTTGGATTAAAGCTGCATAGGGAATATTGCGCTTAAATTGGTCAAATTTACCCGCAATAAAATACCCCCTCGCTGCTACAATTGGTTTATGAACTTCATTGACAATTGAAGTTTTACCAATCCCGGAATAACCGGAAACTAACATCATCTCGGTGGCAGCGAGGCTGACTCGCCCAAAAGCATCTAGAAGAATTTGGACTTCGGTTTCTCTGCCATAAAGCTTCTGGTGAATGAGTAATTGGTTGCCGCGATCGCGTTGACCGAGTGGAAAGTTTTCAATCTTGCCAGTTGTCTGCAATTGCTGCAAACAAGTTTCCAGGTCAAATTTTAATCCCGCCGCACTTTGATATCGGTCTTCCGCATTTTTTGCTAACAGTTTCATCACAATATCTGAAACAGCTTGGGGAATTTCTGCTACCTCTTTAGGTGGGACGGGTTGTTTGGCAATATGACAGTAAACCAACTCCATCGGATCGGCGGTATTAAATGGCAACTGGTTGGTCAGTATTTCATAAAAAGTCACTCCTAAAGAATAGAAGTCGGTGCGGTAGTCAATTGATCGATTCATCCTTCCCGTTTGTTCGGGTGACATATAAGCGAGAGTCCCTTCTAGCAAGTTGGGATTGCTAATGCTTTGGTTTTTCAATTCCAAGCGCGATGAAATACTAAAGTCAGTCAGTTTTACTTTTCCGGTCGCTGGATTGATAATGATATTTGAGGGCTTAATGTCTTTGTGAATGATCGGTACTTGATGGAGATAGATCAAAGTTTCGGATAGACCGATCGCTACCCTCAGCAACTCGGTTATTGACAGTTTATTAGCCGCTATAAAATGATAAAGGGATAGACCCCCAAAATCTTCTAATATTAGCGCTAAACTATTCTGATAATTTTCTAAGTTGTAAGTTTTGACAATTCCTTCACACTCTAAATTTTGAGTAATTATAAATTCTTGCCTTAAATTGGTGATTTGTTCAAGGCTAGGATAATCATATTTAATAATTTTAATGATAACTGGTTGTCTGTAACCATCTTTTTTAGCTCTATATACAACAGTCCTTACTCCTTCGTAAATTTTTTCTATAATTTCGTATCCCGAAAGAACTATCATATTTTTACTTTCCTTTCTTGTTTGACATTTTTAAAGAGTGTCTATGAACCAAGAAGCCCACTCCCAAAAGCGCGATCGCGCTTTTGGAAGGTGAGTTTCTTAATGAAAATGGGGGTACACCTCATTCTCAAACAGCTTCCTAATCTCTGGCTCGTTTTGATCGACTAGCTCCTGGTAATCCTGTTGCACTGGAATCTTGTAACTAGCTTGGCGCTTAGAAATCTGTCGCAACCATGCTGTATGCAACGTAAACCCAAACTTGAGTTTTGAATTATGCAATTTGCACAGGGGGCCATCTGACAGTTTGTTACCATTGAAAATCCAAATTTGATTTGTGGGTCCCAATTTTTTGTCTTCAAAACAAACAGCACAGACGATGTAACCGTCTGTAGAACTTTCACCATCACCACGGGGTATGAACTGGGGTGATAGCGTCATGTAGCCGCAAGGGAACTCATAGCGATCGGCAATCACCATCGACTTTGGGTGCAGCCTGAATAAGCAAGCAGGTTGACCCTTTTGGGCTAAGCGGATAACTTCTGAGAGCGGTATTAATCGGTACTTATAATCGTCGTACAGATCGACAATGTATTTTGTCATCAAATCTCGCCACAGTCCAAACGAACTCCAGTAGACATTTTCTAGCTTTCCTGGAGTCAAACCTGTAGGGAGCCTATCTAAGTAGGCATAGAGATCGACAGCCCATGTGGCTTTGATGTCGGAGATAACTTGGGACTCAATCAGTTGTCCAGTCTCTCCATTAATTATGTAGCGCCCCATTCGTCCGATGTCAGTCTCATCGTGTTCCATACCATGCAGGTAATCTGGCACGGGTTTGTGGGGTTGGGAGGCTGAAACATCATACTTCCTAAGCCATTCAGCTACTTGCATTCCACAAAGGTGGGCAACGTGGAGAGTGATATTGCCCTTGGGATTATCATAGTCCACCAAAAAATGGGCAGCTTCGAGAGGAATTACCACTTTCTGGGCGACGACTTCAACTTCCTTATTACTGCTAGCTGGACGCTGGCCTGCTTTTAGATCGGCACGGCGCACGATATAAATATTAGAATCCGGTAGAGGCGGACGTTCTAGTAATTTTCTCAAGTGCTGCTCTAGTTTTTTATTCTTCGGAAATGGGTTGTTGATTATCTGCTCCAGACCCGTAATGAAGGCGGTGTCCATCAGTACCACATAATCTTTAGTTACTCCTATCTGATGAATAGTTTGTTCAATTTTAACCGGCGTGCCATCAGGCAGTACCAGCTTCCATCTTTCGAGTTCGCCGACACCATCCCAGCAAACTACATAGGTAAAATCCTCCAATTCTTTCCCAAATATACTTCCAATGGAGCTCATTAGGTTTTCAACTATGTCTCGGGAGAAGCCGAACACAGCACGGGAAATATCTTTCATGAAATCCGTTTGACAGAACCCCGTCAGTGCTACGAGAAGTTCCTCTATTAGTTGGGGAATTTCTTCGATCTCATAAACCCACTGAATGCCTTCTATAAAACTAGCCGCTGATCTGCCATAATTAACTGTAAACATCTTACCTTCACCGGAATAATCAAAGGCAGGATGAGCCGTACTCAAAATACTTTTGCAAGGAAACTTCTTAGGATTAATTATTATGGGAATTTTGAGCTGATCGAGTTCCCCTCGCCACTCTTTATTCGATCCAACTGGTGTTACCACTTCCAGGCTGTCTGTATCAATTTCATAAGGACGACCTGCATCATAGGTAACTAGCAAGCGATCGCAGGAGTCCGCAGCAAATTTCATGGGTAGAAAAGCTGTATTTAATTGATTACGCAGACCCAGAGACATAGACAACCGAGCAATGCCGCGATTGAGGAATTTATACTTTTCATACTCGCCTCCAGGCTGTGTTGCTTTGTCAGCATAGTAATCTGGTGGCTTAACAAGGCGAGTCTTGACCCTCACTTCGCCTGGTCGATCAAAATCAAGCCTATAAATCATGCCATCGCCATTCAACAATGAGTCTCCGTCTTTAAATGGGAGTCCTCCTGATTGAACAGTGCCGACTGGAGCAACAATAAAGACGTGACCCTGTAAGTCATTTGGTAAGTTCCCTTCAATCTCCAGTTCAACGTTATCCAGTTCATCCTGACTTGCGGTCATAATCGACTGTGGAACGGCACAGCCGTCTGTTACTGCTTTGGTATTGCTTTGAGTGGGTTCGCTCATGTGGCTCTCCTGGGTGAGATGTAATAATGGTAACAGTGTAGATAAGTATTTGATTTATGAATGGGAAATGAGGACTGTCACTTAGATACTATCTTTGATAAAGATTTGATATCTATTCTCCCATCCCCTGCGTCAAAGCCCAATTGGAATCGACATTAACTTATTATCGGCTTTCTCATACTTATGGTGATAACGCAAGCTAATAATTTAGCACGATCGAGCGTTTGAACGTTCAGTCGTCAGATACTTAGTATCATCTGCTACTTTTAACACCAAGCATCGGGGAGAGCCGAGGAAAAAATTATGTGATTAGATGTTTGCATCGACACTGATGTCATGAATGCTGCACTGGGGCAAGCGTAACAAGTCGCTTTAACTGACACATCAAGATGCGACTGGGCTAAAATGTGGCGCGCCACATTTCTGGGGCAACTGTTCAATTAATGCCATGATATAAATGTGTGGCAATGCTCATACTGACGATCGCCACCAATCAACAACCAATTTGGGCTAGAACTATCAGAAGGTTGCCAGCCTCTGCGCTCTCAAATCGGTTCTATAAAACCGACACATAATGACGATAATTTTAACCAACGACGACGGCATCGACGCTCCAGGGATTCAGGCACTTTTGCAGGCTGTAGAAGGCAAGGCAATTATGGTGGCTCCGCAAGGGCAATTGTCGGGCTGCGGGCATCAAGTGACGGCTCACAGTCCGATTCATGTCGATCGACGATCGGAATTTGAGTATGCTGTAGGGGGTACACCGGCCGATTGCGTCCGCATCGCTCTTCATCACCTTTGTGCGAAGCCGGATTTGGTACTTTCGGGTATTAACGCGGGTGGCAATTTGGGGGTTGACGTGTATATTTCGGGTACGGTTGCGGCTGTGCGCGAAGCAGCGATGCACGGTATTCCGGGCATCGCAATTTCCCACCGGATTAAAAGGCCGCTCGAAATAGACTGGGATGTCGCTACTCGTTGGACATCGCGGGTGTTGGCCCATTTGCTGAACCGGGAACTAAAGTCTGGGTGTTTCTGGAATGTGAATTTGCCGCATTTAGCGCCGGGAAGTGCGGAACCGGAAATTGTGTTTTGCCAGCCTTCGACGCAGCCACTGCCAGTGGTTTACCGGGTGGAGGGAGAATACTTTTATTATGCGGGAGAGTATGGATCGCGCGATCGGGCGGCGGGGACTGATGTTGACGTGTGTTTTGAGGGTAATATTGCAGTTACTGAGATATCGCTGTGATAGATTTGATGGGATTGGGCGATCAAACTATATTTTTTGTCAACAAAGCGGAAGTAGGTAGGTTAACTTTGATATCACTTAGCCTCAATATCCCAAAATAGGATAACATATTTGTACTTAATTTTTACAGTCACGTAAGTCAACAAATGAGTCCTAACGCAGAAGCGAATTCTCATAGCATCTTAAAACGCAAAGCGAGCAGCACTGTTGGTCGTGGCAAAGTAGCTAATCTCAATACCAATTTTAATTTTTCTGCATGGAGTGACGAATACGTTACTTTATATCTCGGCGATAGTCTCCACCACTACGACAATTGGGAGCAACCTACTGTCATAGTTTCAGATGGAGCTTACGGTATTCTTGGGTTTGAAGGAGATACCTCAGATCACATTGATTTACCTAATTGGTATAAACCTCATATCGAGGCCTGGTCAAAAGCAGCCATACCCTGTACAACACTCTGGTTTTGGAATTCAGAGATTGGTTGGGCTATTGTGCATCCACTTCTAGAAAAATATGGTTGGCGCTATGTCAATTCCAATATTTGGAACAAGGGCAAAGGTCATATCGCAGGGAATGTTAACACACAGAAAATTCGCAGGTTCCCCGTCGTTACAGAAGTCTGCGTTCAATACGTTAGAGAAGTAACAGTTAATGAACTTACTTTAAAGGCATGGTTATTGCGAGAGTGGAAACGCTGTGGGTTGCCGTTACGACGGGCCAACAATGCTTGCGGGGTGGTGGATGCAGCAACCAGGAAATACTTCGATCAAGGGCATTTGTGGTATTTCCCTCCGACCGAGATGTTTGAAAGGCTAGTGAACTATGCAAATGAGTATGGTAGTCCTCAAGGAAAACCATACTTTTCGCTGGATGGCAATCAGCCTTTAACGGGACAAGAATGGAGCAAGATGCGATCGAAATTTAGATGCCCTCACGGTTTTACAAACGTTTGGGAGCGTCAAGCTTTACGGGGTGATGAGAGAGTTAAAACTCTCTCTGGAAAAGCATTACACCTCAACCAAAAACCTCTGGACCTGATGAACCTTATTGTTGAGGCATCGAGCGATGAAAACGATGTTATATGGGAACCTTTTGGTGGACTTTTCAGTGCAGCTTTGTCAGCACGTAACCTAAAACGAAAAGCCTTTTCTTGCGAGATAGACTCCGACTATTACTACTATGGTGTACAGAGATTTAATCAATAATTTCATCAATACTCTCTTCTCTAATCTGTAGATACAGCACTTCCGGGTGTTATGAGGTACAATAAGAATAGATTAAAAAAAATACACCAATGAAAGCATATTCAGT
>NZ_JAUBQB010000106.1:0-15601 GCF_036701035.1 Microcoleus sp. Pol7_B2
GCTAATCTCTGCGCTGTCCATCGTCCAAAATTATATCCTAATTCTTGAGGGTCTTTTTCTAGGGTTTCTAATAATATTTCTATATATTTATCGGTGGCTTTTTTGGGATTTCCCTTCATCCTCTCATCTATTAAGCTTTCTAAATTGTCTGGGTCTCCTTTCAGAGACCAGTAAGATACTTTGTTTACTGAACCACCCAAAAATTCAGCGATTTTAGATTGTGTTTTACCGTCATTGAGCAATAATAATATCAAAACTCTTTCTCTGATATTTGCATTTTTTTCCTCTTTCAAGGCTTTTTGTAATTTCTCTATTTGTTTGGGATTGAGATGGTTTTTGGCTGGCATTTTTGTATTTATTGACTTAAATAATTTTTTATTATACCCTATTTAAATGCAGAACAGCTTAGCCGACTGCACCCCCCAAACTTTGGCTCTGACAGCAAAAATAAGGTGTAGAGGTCTAGATTGCATTATGCTGTTGATGGTAAGCGTAATTTCTCTGATTGTCCGATACCTAGAAAGTAAACGACCCATATTTATCAATGCAATATTTTGTTATTCTGTCAATGCGTAAGTCCTAAATTCTTTTTATTTACAGGAATGCGTTTCCAAATATCGGTAAGCTCAATGGTATCAAAGAATGCTACTACCTTGACAATACGCCCGTTTTTCATGGTCATATACCATGAATAGGTGTTGGTATAGGGTTTGCCGTCTTTGGCTGTAGCTCTTCCATCCCATAAGGCAATTACCATGTCGTCCTCGGTATAAATGCCTCGTACACTGGGTACTATTCTCACACCCAATCGCTCGTTGATTGGTACTATTGCTTCCTCCAAAAACTGCTTGCGGCTGGTGTAGGTTTTGGAAATGGGACTGTTGCCTGTAATCGTCCATTCCACATCATCAGCTAGCAGGTCGAAGAAACTGCCAGTGCCTTTTGCCCATTTGGCAAAGCCTTCGCGTATTATCTCTTTATTCTTGCTCTCGTCGGATTGCACAATCATGGGAATATCTTCTTGTTTTCGGTCGTTTGTAACACAGGACAGAGACACTGTGGCGGCTATCATTAAGCCAAAGCCAATTAGTAATCTACGGCAGGTGGCTGTGGTCTGTTTTTTCATAAATCCTCTTTGGAATTTTCTTAAAGCTTGAGATTGCAAACAAGACTCAATGTCTACACTTATAAATCGATCGCGATTTTGCTAACAGCCGTCTCTGCTCCCCCTGCTTCGTGGGCGGCTAGTGCAGTACCTAAAGTGAAATGGCGAAGATGAACTACTGGGCGCAACTAATCGGTTTGTGGGGCCTTGCTGATTCACGGTATGAATCAACTTTTATCGAAAGTTACAAAACTCACCCTCCGAGGGTTTATAGCAATTGCGAAATCTTGAATTCATACCTGTATCCAGCACCGAGTTGTCGCACTATGTCGTGCTTGGCAATCGAGGCAGCGGCGAACACTTTGGCTCCACGCGCTTTGGCAATCTGTACAGCCACATGACCTACACCGCCAGAGCCTCCGAGTATCAGCACTTTCTGAACAGTGCGTACATTCGCCCGATCAAGCAGTCCTTCCCATGCAGTCAAAAACACCAAGGTAAGGCAGCCACTTCATGCATACTAAGGGTGGTCGGTTTTTTTGCCAGTAAGTCAGCATCAACGGTAGCAAGCTCAGCCAGTGAACCTTCGTGCGAAATGTCGCAGTTTGAAAATCATCCACAACCAGCGCGTGCATCGTTGATAAGGGCTCCATCTTCCACTCCTTATCTGTAATCGGTAGACTCAGATAGAGTTCGCCATTTTGCCGTCTCTTGCTCGACGTAAGCGTTCTTCTCGGCTATTGTCTGAAGTGTATCTGTGCCTAGAGGTAACCGCAGAGGTGGTTTGTTTGCGTTGACAATTTGAAGAATGGCTGGGGCGAGCTTAGTAGGATCTCCTGGCTGTTGGTAGTTAAGTCCAGCCGCCACGTCACGGATTTTCCCGACCGTCTCGGCATAATCAGGGATTTGCACTGCACTCGGACGTAGCGAACTACCATCAAGAAAACCGGTGCGGAAGTATCCTGGCTCAACCACTGTCGCGTGAATCCCCAACGGGGCTAACTCGCCATGCAGAGCTTCGGTAATGCCTTCGATGGCAAACTTGGTTGAGCCATAGATGCCCCATCCTGGGGAGGAGCGATAGCCACCGATCGAGGACATATTAATGATGTGTCCAGAGCGGTGCTGACGCATACTGGGTAGCACAGCACGGGTGACATTCAGCAGCCCAAAGACATTGGTGCGATAAACGCTCTCAACCTCTTCGGCACTGCACTCTTCGACAGATCCTAGCAAACCGAATCCCGCATTGTTGACCAACACATCGATTTGTCCAAATTTTTCTAGACTTGTGGCGATCGCTGCTTTTACCTGAGCCTCATCGGTGACATCCATGCTCAGCACTAATGCGTCTTTGTTGGTACCAAACTGTTGCAAATCAGCTTGATTACGGGCAGTGGCAATTAATCTGTCACCTGCTGCCAAAACTGCTTTCGCAATCTCGGCACCCAAGCCCCGTGAAGCACCAGTAATGAGCCATGTTCTTTGAGTCATGATTTATCTCCTGAAAATTCTTAGGGTTAGTAGCAAAGCTTCGATATGCAATATCTCGTATCCAGCAAACTTGAATTTTGTAACTGATTTGCTATTGGTGTTTGCACAAATTCAATATAAGAAATTGACTCGAACTTGTCGTCCACTCTGAGTTGAAAGTTTTAGACAATAGAATGAGTGATGAATTAGTCAATCTAAAAATGGTAGTGTGATTCCAACTTAAGTTGGAATCAACATTCATCCGAAGGCACAACTCGGTTACAAAACAAGTGCTTCAGGTTTATTTCAAATATTTCTCGAACCATCTCAAGGCAGTTGTACTTGCAATCTCGAAGCCCTCTCCTTGGAAGGCATCAAAGTGTCCGCCCTTCAAGATTGTAAGAGACTTCGGTTCCATCGCCCGCGCATAGACAGCGACGGCTAAGTCGGCAGGTGCAAGAAAGTCCTTCTCGCCCACAATCAGGCATAGCGGGGTGGGAAAGATTGCCTCGATGTGAGGAATCGGTTCGTAATAGAGACAGTGTTCAATCGATTCAAAGGTGAGTCTATTCTCCCATCTTCCTTCGCTCGCGTTTTTAGCCAATTCAACCCAAGTGAATGCGTCGGGTGTCGCCAGGAAGGAGGGTTGACCGGGCGGGGCAACCAGTGGGAAGTAGCTCAGCTCTCCGGTTTGATACCGTTTTACCCGGTCTTGTGAAAGCAGTTTCGTGAGTTCTTCGAGTTCAAGTGGGGAGGTCAGGCGGCGGGAGTTGAGAAACCCACTCACTGGGGGCATCTGTGCCACAATCGTTTTCACGCGCCGATCAAATGCGGCCAAATGCAGCGCGTGACCTCCGCTATAAGAAAAGCCCCAAACACCTATACGCTCAGGGTCAACTTCGCTTTGTAATTGAGTCCAAGTGATGGCATTGCGGTAGTCTTCCTGCTGTTCGGTAGGGATAATTTGCCCACGAGGTTCTCCCTCACTAGCACCGAGGTAGCGATAATCGAACAGCGTGACGACGAACCCAGCTTGAACGTATAACTCAGCGAACTGAGGTAGCCCCATCTCTTTGGTCAAGCCAATTCCATGAGCCATAACAATTGCGGGATAGCGATCGCCAGATGCGATTTTATCCGGAGTATAAAAGGTGACCGAACACTTTAGACCTTTACTTTCAAAACTGGTTTTTCTTTGCATAGCTGCTGTGGAAGTTAGTAAATTTGTTGAAGATTGCTGTTCTGTTTTGAACCGAGTTTCTTACATCCTTTGTTATTGCCCGATATATCCACTTTTAGAGCGCTTTAAATCTTTGTCATATCGCTATCGACATGGACGGTTGCTATCATTAAAATCGCGCCCTGCGGCTGTTGTGGCAAATTAGTAGGCAAATTGATGACTGATATCGAGAACATTGAGCGGTTGTGTTTTTTCAGGACATTGCATCATGTTTAGTTCTCCTTCAGCAATTTATTTTTATTGCTGTCTCATTGGTGAGGTAAATTATTTGCAGTAGTAATGGCTGTTATTAACGGAGCGAAATTCCAGTGATCGCTATACCGAATCCCATTAATAAACAAAGCTGGGGTAGCCGTTATTCCGCTGTGAACGCCACTTTCGATATCTTGATTGATGCGCTCAAGATGTATATGCTTAAACATATCGTGCAGAAATTGGGAGATATCGAGTCCTAGATCGTTGGCATACTCTACTAAATAACCATCTGCTAACTGTTGTTGATGGAGGAACAAAATATCATGTATTTGCCAAAACTGACCTTGGACAGCAGCAGCTTCAGCAGCTTCAGCAGCACGTAGAGCTTGAGAATGAATTTGGATCTGCGGAAAATGACGAAAAATAAAGCACAAATAATCCTCTCCCAACGCAATACTTAGTTGTTGCCCAATGACTTTCAGTAACCGATAAACATCCGCACTTTCTTGACATTGATAATCTCCATACATCACCAGTATCACGGCGGCTCTTAACATACCCTGGTGATGATCCTGGGGTGAAGGTGGGACAAATAATAAGCGGTGTTTAGGGTCATTGTTCACTGAAACCTCCGAGGGGAAGTATGTTTACCGCAAGTGATACTTACAGTGGGCTAAGCCTACATTAGGCATCTCTAAAAATTAAATATGCGTTATTTGAAACCCTTGTATATACGTTGTATACATCATTGCAATGCCTCCCTACAATCTTTACCATTACTATGCACTACCACCCAATTTCTAGACTGCCGTAAAGATGTCTGTTGGTACACCCATCGAAATTTAGAGTTCTCCCTCAGTGGATGCAGGTGCCAGTTGCGACTTAACCATCAATTAACTTCGCTTCGATTTAGTGAGTAGTAACTAGCTAGCGCTCACTTTCCTTGAGATCTGCATTCTTTACGAAGCTAAAGCCCTTTCAATACGGCGGTCGGGGATAAGCCACATGATTGCAACTAGGACATATAGCAGACAAGCCAGTTCTGGGTTTACAAAGGAAAGCAGAATTGCTAGGGCATAAATCATCACTGATATCTTGCCTTTAAAGTCTCGACCTAGCGCAACTGCAAGAGCGGAATCTTGACCGTGGCAAGCAATGAGGGTGCGGGTAAGAATGTAGTAAGCGATCGCCGAAAACAACAGCACTGTGCCATAAAAGGCAACTGGCAAGGTGGCGAAGAGGTTCTCGCCGGCCCATGCCGTGACGAAGGGAATGAGCGACAACCAGAACAGCAGATGCAGATTTGCCCACAAGACGCTACCACTGACATGCCGAGATGCTTGTAATAAATGGTGGTGATTGGTCCAATAGATGCCGAGATAAATAAAACTCAGCACATAGCTCAAGAACACCAGGATGAGGGGACGCAGGGCAGTTAAGTTGGCTTCATGGGGCGCTCTCAATTCCAATACCATAATGGTGATAATAATAGCGATCACACCATCGCTAAATGTTTCTAACCTCCCTTTACCCATCTGTATACAGGCTCCTTTTTGCTTAGTTCAAAGATTATTTTGCTGCTGACAGCTTACGAGTAGAATCGCTCGTAATCATCAGACCTGTTGCTTTATAAGCTGGAAAAAGCTATGAAACCTAACCGTAGCAAGGCTTTCGGACTTTTTTACATCGATGGCTGTAATCCTTGCACCGTGGGATTTCCAGCGATTTTTTCCGTTATAAAGCAACATATCTATTAACGATCAAGCTCACCTGCCTGAACCCTCGACGAGCCACGAACTCTGAAAAACCTATCGGCTGGGTCGGAGGCAGCGCTTGGTTCGGATTGCTTTGACTGCTTAAACGCCAACACTACTTCGATATCCTGCCCTGCGAGCACATGCGTTCGCAGGGCAGCAGAGCCGGTCAGTATTTGATAACGGCTCGACCGATGATGTTACCCGTCCGCAGGAGGTCGATGTTTTCGTTGATGTCGTCGAAGCGAATAGTCTTGACGGCATGCCGGATCTTGCCCTGCTGCGCCAGTGAAATCACCTCGCTGAGGTCGTTGTAGTTGCCCCAGAAAGAGCCGTGGTAGGTGTGCTCGCGACCGACAAAAGGAAAGAGCGGCAGGCTGATCTTGTCTCCGACGAGTCCCACGGACGAGTAATGACCGGAAATGGAAAGCAGCTCGAATCCCAACCGGATCATTTCTTCGACCCCAGCGCAATCAATAACTGCATCGACCTCACCTTGACCTGTGGCTTTGCTCAACTCCTTGCGAACGTCATCGAGCGACTTGCCCTTCGTACTGATGGCATGATCGGCCCCGAAGTCCTTGGCTACGGCAAGTTTCTCTTCATTGCGGGCGAAGGCAACCACCGTCGCGCCGCCACCGAGCAACTTTGCGTACTGAACAGCGTAGCAACCGAGTCCGCCGATTCCAAAAACTGCCAGGATACGGTTCGGTCCGAGAGCACCAGCGTCGCGCAATTTCTTGATGCCGCGGTATGGCGTTAGTCCGGCGTCGGTGAGCGGAGCGAGTTCCTCGGCTTTCAGTCCGAAGCGCTTGTCCACCTTGATGATGTACCTGGGGGGGACGGGTACGTATTCTGCATAACCGCCGTACGGACCGAACCCAGGCCAATTTCTATGTGCACAGATTTGGGTATTGCCCTGCTGGCAGTGCCGGCACGTCCCGTCGCCCCAACCGCCCACAATGACCACTTGGTCGCCTTCCTGAAGTCCGGACGACTTGGACACCCTACTTCCAACATTCTGCACCTCACCCGCGATTTCGTGGCCGGGTGTCGTGGGAAAGGTTAGCTCAGCGTACTGCCGAAAGTACCCGTCCACCAGTTGCACGTCGGTTCGGCACATGCCTGCAGCCGTGACTTTGAGTAGCACCTCATCGGCCCCGAAGTCTGGGATCGGGACATCTTCGAGGACAAGGGGTTGCTTGTAACCGTGCATTCGTGCTGCTCGCATGGTGTGTCTCCTTACTTGTTTGTCGGAGGAACGATATATTGGGTGTGTCGCAAAAATCCTTTAATAACAAACCAACTTGATCGTTTGCGTTCTTTTAAGCACTCACTCCAGAGATTGCTTCGATAAATCTGGCTTGAGAGACATTTTTTTCCTTGTTAGATGTCTTGCACTTGCCGTTTTCGCATCATATTCATTGCTTCGATTCCACTCAAGATTCGTTTCGCACTACTGAATGTTTTGAATCTCGTCATTGGCTTCACAATTCGCTTGAACGCTCGATGATCCTGCTCAATCACGTTATTCAAATATTTGCTTTGTTGTAATTCAGTGCACATCCAGTAGCAGCGTTGGAAGATGGAGCTTAAACGGAGAGGGGTTCTCCAACAATCCAAGTGTCATGCTGAGATGAAAGCTCAGTCCAACCAGCAGGCGGCGTTTGACCTATTTGGGGGAAGAATTCCTCAATATCGCCGGGTACAAAGAGGAAAAGCATCCGAGCCTCTCCGGGTCCAAGATTCACCCATCCATGTACGCTGTTACGGGGTACAACAACTGATGTTCCAGGTCCAACCTCAAACTCTTCACCCGCGCAGTGAAAGCGAAATTTGCCTTCAATTACTTCAAATATCTCCTCCCTCTCTTTATGATAGTGAAGAGGCGGGCCTGAGAACGGTGGGGTACGCACTTCGAGGATTGTGAAAGCCCCGCCGACATCTTTGCTATGTACGTGGATAGCCATTTGCTCACCAGGCATTGTATCGAACCAATTGAGGTCTTCGCTCCGGCTGACAATTGCAACTTTGTTTTTACTCAATGCGGTGTTCATCGTTTTACCTCTTATAATTGTGGGATTGAGGATCGAAGCACGTCATTATTTGCAGCGATAATTGCGGCCCTCTACTCGGTTTACGATCCTGGCTTGAAGGAGGGACAAATAATTAACGGTGTTTCTGAGAAAAAGTATGTTTATTGCAAGTGATACCTGGATTCGACTACGCCTACATTCCTCTGTGTGCGATCTGTATTCAGCAAACTTGAATCTTGCAACCCAATTGCTATAGGTGTTTGCATAAATTTAATATAGAAAATCGACTCTGGGCTGTCGTCCACTCACAGTTGGCAATTTTATTGAATCGCATGGACGATCTCATAACCCATCTCACAATGGAAGGCTATCTCCAACTAAAGTTGGAATCGAAAGTTAACCGAAAGCACAGCTTACAAAGTGACAATCCCACGTTTGACCGCAATAATCACGGCTTGAGTGCGATCGCTTACTCCCAATTTACTGAGAATGCGATTGACATGGGATTTGACAGTGCTTTCTCCAATAGTTAGAGCAGTTGCAATATCTGAATTACTCATTCCTTGCCCCATTAAACCCAGTACCTCTAGCTCTCGATCGCTCAGTTCTGGATTACTCATGCGCTGCACTAGCTTTGCCCCTACCTCTGGCGGAATGTACTGCTGACCGCGATTAATCATGCGAATGGCATTGAGAAGTTCCTTGGGTTTTGTATCCTTGAGCAGATAGCCTTTCGCACCTGCCTGCAATCCGCGATAGATATCTTCATCGCCATCATAGGTTGTTAGCACAATAATTCGGGCAGATTTAAATTGGGCACAAATCGCAGTAATAGCTTCCACTCCTCCTATCTGCGGCATTCGCAAATCCATCAAAGTCACATCCGGTTGATGTTCGCCAAAGCAAACGATCGCCTGTTGTCCATCTTCTGCTTGAGCAATTACCGTCATTTCTGGGTCGCGGTTAATGATGGTTGCCAATCCTTGTCTCACAATGGAGTGATCGTCAACAATTAAAACGCGAATTGTACTGGATTGGTTGCTCATAGTTTTCATCCTCGATTGACGATGACAATAATTGCTGTTCCTTGCCCTAGTTGACTTTCTATTCTCAATTGCGCTCCAATTCGCTCTGCTCGTTCGCTCATTCCCAACAATCCAAATCCGCCAACCGAGGGAATACTACCTACGCCAAAGCCTTGTCCATTGTCTTTGATGCACAAACTACATTGTGCATCTTCATAGACTAACTCAAGGCGAATTTCGTCAGCTTTTGCATATTTAATTGCATTTGTCAATGCTTCTTGCCCAATTCGCAGTAAGTTATTCTCCACTTCGGCGGGTAAAGAATAGGCTGTACCCTGAATTTCGTAGATCAAAACAGTATCATCGGTAGCAGATCTCATTTGCGTTACAAGACGATTGAGGGCGCTAGATAAATCGCCTTCCTCTAACAACTGAGGGCGGAGTGCAGTGACTGAGCGACGAGCTTCACTCAGCCCGATTCGTGCCAATTCATCGATTATATCCAGATGTGCCTGTGTTCCTTCTAAATCATCCTCTAGCACTTGGATGGCTGCACCAACTTGAACCAAAATGCCTGTAAATGCTTGAGCTAACGTATCATGAATTTCCCGTGCCATGCGGTTGCGTTCTTCTAAAATTGAAGTTTCTTCGGCACGTTTGCGATCGCTGATGTCTGTGATTAACCCATAGTATCCTTTTACTTGACCATTGTCATCGAAATCAGGGATGAGGGAATTATTGATATATTTTTTGCCAAACACACAGGAAATTTCTGACTCATAGGTTGTAACTTGCCCTGCCAGTGCTTGATTGATGTACGGTTGTACAACTTGATAAGCTGCCTCACCCAAGTTTTCGCAAATATGCTTGCCCAAAATCTCACCTCGGCTACAACCAAACCATTCCTCATAGGTGCGGTTGACAAACCGATAACGCTGGTTGAAATCTATATATGTGATACAAACAGGGATAGCGTCCGTAATCAGTCGTAATTCCTGTTCTCGTAAGCGAAGCTCGTCGTAGACATCGCGCAATTCGGCTTCGCTTTTCTGTAAAGCTGTTGTTCGTTGGGCAACCTGCTGCTCTAAGGTGCAACTGTAATCGGCTAACAGTTTCTCGGCTTGTTTTTGCTCGGTAATATCTTGAAAGGTGGCGATCGCATAAGTCACATTTCCCTGCTCGTCAAAGGCAGGAGTTGCCCATACCTCAAGGGGAATCGTGGCGTTATTGCGGTGAATTTCTATATCATCAACTCTAATACGTTCACCTTTTAGCGCTCGGATAATTGGCATTCTCTCAGCTAAATACTTTTGATCCGTTCCAGCTAGATAAATTTGATACTCTTCTGCAAGTTGATTGGGTGTCACAGAAGGATCAATATCTTTACCCAATAGCTGAGTTGCTCGCTGGTTAAAGTAATAAAGACGACCCGATGTATCTACAACTGCAACACCAACTGGCATTGCTTCCATAAATTGAGTCATTTTACTTTCGCTCTCATGGAGCTTTGAGTAGAGCCTGGCATTTTCGATCGCAATGGCTGCTTGAGTTGACAATAGGTGTAAAACTTGCGTTTGCTCTGGTGTAAATGCCCCAGCCGTTAACTGATTCTCAAGATACAAAACGCCAACTAGCTTACTTTGATTCAGAAGTGGCAAACATAAAATTGATTGAGTTTTATTGTGCTGGATGTATGGATCATTGATAAAATTACCTTCATGAGCTGCATCATTTAAAATGATATATTCTTGAGTACGAATAACATAGTTAATAACTGACTGGGGAAGGCGATTTACAGTTGGAATCGATTGCAGCACTTTCGTAGCATAGACATTTTCACCATCACCGTCATTTAGTTCACCACAAGCTTCAATGACCCATTGTTTTGCGTTTTCCAAAATCAGCAATCCGGTTTTTGCGCCAGCATTTTTGATTAAAATCTTCATCAAGGAATTGAGTAACTGCTCCAGTTCAATTTCACTAGCGATCGCTTGTGATGCTTTGATCACCGCTGCTAAATCGAAAGCGATGCCGGGACTATGAGAGGTGGTTTTAGAATTTGTGCCGTTTGATATGTCACCCATGTCCGACGGCTGAGGTAATAGTTGTGGATAGCGAGTTTCTAAATCTTTGACCTTTGCCATTGCTCCCCACCGTTCATAGCAGTAGTGAGCTTCTTTCATATAGGTTTGGGCAAACTTTTCCCTGCCACGAGATAGATAAAACTTGGCAGCTAATTCATAGGATAAGGCTTCTTCTCGAAGATAGCCATTTTTTTTCGCTTCTTGAATGGCTTGTTCGTAGAACTCTTCGGCTTCAAACAATTGGCCTAAAACTCGTGCAGTCTCGGCTTCTACTAAATGATATTTATGTAAATAATTCATGGGCGCGTAATGTGCCCACTGCTTCATTTTTTCCTGATTTACCGCAATTTTTTGGAGAATTTGTTCTTGTGCTTGCGTACTACTTTCAGGGTATATTGCAAGTCTTGCCAGAGCATCATAGAGGCAGTAGAAAGGACCAAGAGGGGAGCTTGTTATTATGATCAAATAACGTTCTGCTATGGTTGAGGTTTCAACAGCCTGAGCATACTCCGAAAAGAGGTAGTACAGCAAAAGTTTATTGAAATAGACATTAAAAATTGCACTTTCATCATTTGCTGCTTCATGTTTTGGTAATCCATTCTCCTCATTGTAAAATTTGCCCACTAGACGAGTTGGATCACCCGAGTCTCCCATCAAATTTGCGATCGCCTGCTGAAATATCAGATTCCAGGTTAGTGCTGTTTCCTGTTTAAGTTGGTGGATTGCTGCATTGTATATTGTCATCTCGCGATCAACCTCTACGAGTTCATTTCCGACAACATAGGAGTTAAAGCAATAAGTGTGAGCAGCATAGGAGGCAAACTCTAAGTCTCCGGTTTCTAGCCCACTTCGGTAGGCTTCTAAAATAGGCTGTAATGTGTCTTTTACATGCTCTTTCCAATGAATGATGAAGGTATTCACAATGACCAATGTTCTAGCTCTAAGTGAATGAGACTTAGGTGATGACAATAGCCTTAACGCTAACTTTCCAAACTCGTAGCCAGTCTCGATGTCTCCCAGATTTCCACACAGAACTAATCCAAAATTGGCATAAGCAAAGGGAGACACAAAGGCATTTCCATATTCAAATGATAAGCTTACTTGTTTAGATATCAGTAGCGGCATTAAATTAGGAATAGCAATCCAGGCCGCAATAGTAATTCTGGATAGTATTCTCATTGCTGCTAACTTATCCGCCTTGCACATTTCTGGCAGATGAATCCACTCCTCGCAAACACGAAGCGGCTTGTCGTTAAATATCGATTTTTCCCTCAGAAGGCATGAGATTGCGTCTAGTTCAAGCTGAATATCTGACTGACTTGGCTGTTCGGGAAAGCAAATTTCCAGTTGGCGCAACACTTGTAATCCAGTGTTTATTGCTCCTAACGGTTGATTTTGTGCCATGTCAGTTTGAATTTTGACTTCGTATACTTTCACGCTATCAAGAACCGTTTTAGCCTGCTCCAGAACAATCGCTGCCCAGTCCTCCACCTGCTCAAAATTGCCACACAAGTACGCGACTTCTGTTATTTCTGCGTACAATTCTAAGCTCAGGTCATAATCTGTTTGCCAGCTAGATGCTGCCAGCCAAACTCTTGCTGTAGCTAAATATTGTTTTGACACACCATAAGCGATCGCTGCTTTTGCTTTCTGACCTGCGATTAAATTTAATCTGGCAATTTTATCTCGTTCTGCTCGATCGGTGACAAGCTCAATCCCATAATTAAGATGATCGACAATTTCAAATAGCCGCTCTGATATTCGCTCCGGCAAAGTCTTTTCGAGTAAATTGCGACCAATTTGGAGATGAACAACTTCTTTGTGCGACTCATCGATTAAGGCATAAGCTGCTTGCTGGACGCGATCGTGCAAGAATTTGTAATCCTGAACCAAGAGTTGTTCATCTAACTGGGATGTCGGCACAATTAAACCTGACTGAGCCGCTGCTATTAGTTGCGGGAAAATTTCCCCAGATGAGATTTCACAAATGATAGAGAGGGTGCTTAAATCAAAATCAGCACCAACACAAGCGGCGAATTGTAAAACTTGCTGGGTGGCTTGAGGCAGTTTTTTCAGTTTCCCAAGCATCAACTCCACCACATTATCGGTAATGTTCTTGCCTTCAATGTGAGTAATATCCCATTGCCAACTGAGATTTTCAAGGTCGAAGCTTAACAAGTTTTCTGCAGAGAGCATTTTCAGAAACTCATTGACAAAAAAGGGATTTCCGCCTGTTTTCCGCAATACTAATTCTGCCAGTGAGATGATTGTACTGATGTCACTGTGTAATGTGTCTGCAATCAGTTGTGCGATCGCGTTTAGTCCCAACGGTGCTAACGTAATTTGGCTGGTAGTTGCTCCCTCTTTTCTGAGTCCCTCCAGCATTATCGTTAGTGGATGTGAGTAGTTCACCTCATTATCTCGATAGGCTCCAATCAGAAACAGATATTGCATCTGGGCATCCGTCATTATCAACTCGATCAAGTTGAGTGTTGCTGAGTCTGCCCATTGAAGATCGTCCAGAAAGATCACTAAGGGATGTTCTGCTGAACCAAATACCCGAATGAACTGCTGAAAGACTCGATTGAAGCGATTTTGAGCTTCCGTTGCTCCAACTTCCGGTACAGGCGGTTGCTTGCCAATAATTAATTCAACTTCAGAGAGCACATCAATGATGATTTGTCCGTTGCTTCCCAAGGCTGTGAGGAGACGTGATCGCCACTGTTTCAACTGCTCGTCTGGTTCACCCAGCAGTTGTTGCACCAATTTTTGTAGGGCATGGGCGATCGCACTGTAGGGAATATTGCGCCCAAATTGATCGAATTTACCAGAGATGAAATAGCCGCGCTTTTGGGTGATTGGTTTATAGATTTCCTGCACTAACGCTGACTTGCCAATTCCAGCATAGCCAGACACCAACATCATTTCGACTTTGAATTTTGTTTCTGTATTGTTGAGTAAAGCAGCGACGCGATTGTACTCTGGACATCCTACGCGAACGAAAGCAGCTAATAACAGTGCAACTTCCTGCTCTCGTCCATATAGTTTTTGGGGAATTTGAAAGTGATCCGAAACGTCTTCAAGCGCCAGTTGAATGGTATCAATTTGACCTGTTTCTGCGAACTGACGAAGACAGATTTCTAAATCGGCTTTGATTCCCCAAGCACTTTGATAACGCTCTTCAGCATTTTTCGCCATCAGTTTCAAAATAATATCTGAAACGGGTTTGGGAATCGTTACTTTCAGTTCGTGAGGTGGAATAGGCTGTTTGGCAATATGACAATGGACTAGCTCAAGGGTGTCTGTTGTGGGAAACGGCAGATGTCCAGTTAAAAGCTCGTAGAACGTCACACCGAGCGAGTAAAAATCGGTGCGGTAATCGAGGAAACGGTTCATACGCCCGGTTTGCTCAGGAGAGAGGTAGGCGAGGGTTCCTTCTAGAACATGAGGGCTTTTGAACGTTGGATTCGTGCGGTTAAATTGGGTAGCAATTCCGAAGTCAATAATTTTAACGACACCAGTATCTGGATTGAAAACAATGTTTCCAGGGTTGATATCCTTATGAATGACATGGGTGGCATGGATTTTGCCCAGAATATCTGTGAGGTCGATCGCCAGCCCCAGAAACGTGGATAAGGGCATCGGGCAGAAGTTCTCTGGACGCTTGTGCCTCCATTGCTCTAGGGACTCTCCGCCAAAGTCTTCTAAGAAAATAATGAGTGTGCGTTGATAGTCTTGCTGACGGTATGCCTTGACCACTCCTTGCAGGTTGAGGGAGCCGGTAATTTTATATTCCTGTTTGTAGCGGATTAATTCTTGAGGAGATGGATAATCTTGTTTGAGCATTTTTATGACGATCGCTTGATCGTCTTGGACGCTGATGCCCCGATACACTAGAGAATTAGAGCTTTCGTATATTTTGTTTTGGATAGTAATTCCTGGTAGAGCAACCATACAACTTTTTTCCATGAGTACGATAGGGTCTGGGGGGGGTGACAACCAGCCAGAAGCCCTGATGGAGTAAAGATTTAGTCCTATTATGCTAAAAAAAATAGGCAGCCAAATTGTTACACTAGCCTATCCCAAAAAAATGTTACCAACATTCTATCCAACCCACTTACAAAAACAACCGACCCATGCTCAGTTCATGCTGCTCACAATCTTACTGGATATTATACTTTCAGAAAAAAAACTAAAACTAGAAAGACAGACCTGGGGGGGGTGACAAAAAGGCTTAGGAAATAGAGCAAATAAGGCTTGTACCGCGTATTTCCTATTGATAAAAGCGTCGTTTATTTCGAGTTAACTTAATTAATTCCTGTACGTATTCAAAATGTCGCTTGAGATAATTTACCCACAGTTCTCCATCTTGACCAATGCCAAATATACTCCGTATCTGGTAGGTTTGGCTCCGCTCTGAGCGGCGAGATACATATTTTTGTGCCTGATTTTTCTGAATTTGAGTTCCTTGAAATATCCCCTCCAGGTATGCGATCGCCATTAACACAATAATTTTAACGAGTCGCTCTCCCCTTAAACCAGTCCATTCTATATTGTAGCCCCCACTCTTACAATCTCGCAACATTTCTTCAATTCCCATCCGCTGTTTATAGGCCAATACGGTTCAGTTAAGGCTCAAACCCTGGTAAATTAGGTATTGTTTCCAAAAATGGAGAGTAAGTTAGCGTG
>NZ_JAUBQB010000107.1:0-15439 GCF_036701035.1 Microcoleus sp. Pol7_B2
TCTGGTGAAGAAAATCACGAATTGCCGACTCGTCAGCAGTGGTGGTGGTTTGAGCTGTTTGTGAATTCATAGTTTTGAGCGATTGGATTAGAGTGATCCGGTTGCCTCAATTTCAGGTGCATAAATCGTTTCGTCTTCTTTGCGCCAAGCTGGATCGACTAGACAAACGAAAACAATAGGTTCGTCGCCATAGTTGTGAAGGAACTGGATTGCATTTGGAGGAATGTAAACCGCATCGCCTGGTTCAACGCGACAAACTTCACTGTCGATCGACATTTCTCCAACACCGCTAATGATGTAATAAACCTCAGAAGTCTTTAGAGAATGGGGAATCGAAGTTTTGCCAACAGGCAAGATCGCATGCGCCAAACTGTAACGCAAATTGATGTCTTGTTTGTCAGGATGAAGCAGTTCGCGCAGAACAGTTCCATCTCCAGCGATAATTTCTTCACAGTCGTTTAGTTTTTGGATCAGCATACGTTTAGGTTTGCAATTACACAATCGGAACAAGTTCAGAATCTGTGAATTTTGGATGTTAAATACTGTCAGAGGTCAGCAACGTCACGACATCCGCATGAGCTAATACGACATCGGGGTGGCGTTGAAGCGCCGTGTTATACTTCATGGCAAACTCATCGCCCGATTCATCAGGGCTCAGCAGTGTCCGAATGTCACTGTCAATCGCTTCAATTGCCTCTGGTGTAACAGATTCATCGACATGAAGCAACTCATCGATTTGGATAATCAATGCTGAGAGTCGATGCAACCAAGCAAACTGCTCATGACTAATCGCCAGTTGTAGCAATTCACCTCCAGAAACGTGCCCTCGAACTTGCTCATAGGTAAGGCGCTCAGTATCTAGTAAAAGCTTGTGCAGATGCAGTAGTTTGATTCGTAACTCACTTAAGCGGTGATGTTGACTAATCCGTTGTTGAAATGTGTTAGGCATAAATCCGTCCCATCCTTCCTTCTTGGTAGTCGTTGATCGCTTGGGTGATTTCAGCTTCAGTGTTCATGACAAACGGACCGTAGCGCACGACTGGTTCGTTAAGGGGTACACCTGCAATCAGCAGAAGATCTAGAGGACGCTGAGCATCAGCAGGGTTGGAGATCACTACATCCTCTCCATCTTGAGAAAAGAGCACCATCTGCCCATCATCACCAGGCGCTGGCTCTGTCCCAAACAACCCAGACCCCTCCAGTACATAGACAAAGGCGTTGTACTCTTTTGGTACAGGCTGGATCATCGTTGCCCCTGGTTGCAGTGTGAAGTGGAGGTAGGTTATCGGCGTGCGCGTCTGAATTACGGCTTTTGCCCCTAACGCTTCTCCCGCAATCACCCGCACCGTCACAGACCCATCTTCGGTTTGAGCTACCGGAATGTGAGCCGCTGGAATTTCCTGATAGCGGGGCGGCATCATTTTGTCTCGTTGTGGCAGATTGACCCATAGTTGAATGCCGTGGAGCCGTCCACCCGTTTGGGTAAACATTGACTCCGGCATCTCGGAATGCACAACCCCGGCACCTGCTGTCATCCATTGGACATCACCCGGATTTAGTAGCCCGGCGTGCCCTGCAGAATCTTTGTGTTCTAACCATCCATCCAAGACATAGCTGACGGTTTCAAAGCCCCGATGCGGATGATCGGGTGCACCTTTTGCCTGACCCGGCTTGAGATTGATCGGACCTAACTCGTCGAGGAGGAGAAACGGGTCAAATTCAGAGAAGCTACTTTTGGGAAAGGGCCGACGTACAAGAAATCGGGCCCCTTCGAGTGTTTCAACGCTGTTGATTACTCCGGCAACGGTTCGAGACGTTTGAGTGGGGACAGTCATAGAATTGCCTCTTCAGAAATAGACAAGTATGTGTATCATTTGAGCCTGACTCAACGGGGTGAATCACAAAGTTTTTTCACAAGCCAGAAATGCAGTAGATCGCTGATTATTCCTGCTGAAGAAAGTTCAGTAACAGGGGATTGATCTGATCGGCGTGAGTCCAGTTAATGGCGTGCGGCCCGCCGGGAATGACAACCAGTTGACTGTTTTTAATCAGCTTTGGAAGTCTTGCTGCGGTGGACTCAAGCGGCAGAATGCGATCGCTATCTCCATGAATAATCAGAGTCGGCACATCAATGCGGGGCAGATCATCGCGGAAATCGGTGAGCCAGGAGGGTACACAGTCCAAAGTCCCTTTAGCAGAAGCCCCTGCTGCTACATTCCAACTGGCTTGAATCGCTTCATTGCTGATGCGATCGCCAAGCAATACATCAACATTGAAGAACTCTTTGAAAAAGGCAGAGAAATAAGCTGGACGATCGTCAACAATCGCTTTCATAATGCCATCGAAGACAGTTTGATCAACACCCTCTGGATTGTCCTCTGTCTTTAACAGAAACGGTGGAACGGGAGCCATCAGCACGGCTTTCTGCACCCGCTCTGAGCCGTATTTGCCAAGATAACGTGTGGCTTCACCTGTTCCCATTGAGAAACCGACCAGCACGGTATTTTGCAAGTCAAGCTTGGTCATGAGTGTATTCAAATCGGCGGCGAAGGTATCGTAGTCATAGCCAGATGATGGCTGACTGGAGTTGCCAAATCCTCGGCGATCGTAGGTAATTACTCGATATCCTGCATTCAGTAAAACTAAGACCTGCTTCTCCCAGGAATGTCCGTTCAATGGAAATCCATGAATCAGTACAATCGGTTGACCTGTCCCAAGATCTTCGTAGTAGAGATCGATGGTTGCAGAGTTTTCTTGACCAACGGTAATGTAAGGCATGAGAGGTTTCTCCGTTGTAAATTGAGGATGTGTTTTTGTCTGTTGCATCACAATTTTTATGCAGCGATCGAGCACCGTCTTAACAATGCTGTGTTAAGCAGACTTCAAGATGGGGCAAGCATCCATTGCGTATCATCGCTTCATAACGACAAGAATCCTTCATTGTTGCCTGAGCGCGATCGCCACGTTTGCCGCCTCTAAGATGGCTTTGATTCTGCTGTTGCAGAAATTAACTTCCAAATGCCAATTAGCGGGTTATTTTGAATCAATGGTGTAGGCATGTTGTTCAGATGTTGCTTTATAGTCTTCGGCTGAAGTAACGGGTGTCAACACAAAATCAAATTCAGTTGTGTAAAACGGCTTACTTTGATTGTGTGCCTTGAATTCGTCTGGTGCTTCATGTTTTTGGAATTGAACGATCGCCGATCGCACTGCAAAAGTTGTATCTGAATCCAGGTGAGGATCGCCAGCAATAAAAATTTGTGTTGTCAGCGGAGTGTACTCCGGGGCACTGACTTTGACATGGATGTGAGCCGCCCGCCAGGGATGCCGTCCCAAGAGTCCCAGCAACTCGCCACATGGGCCACTGCTTGGCACTTTGTAACCTAGTGGCACGACGGTTTCAAACATATACTTTCCACTCTTGTTCGTTTTGAAACGTCCCCGAAAATTCCCCAACGGCTGAGATGGCTCTTGGACATCATATAATCCTTTGGAATTGGGTTGCCAAACATCAATCAGAGCATTGGCGATCGGTTGACCGTTCACATCTAAAACCCTGCCTGACAGGAAAAGCGTGTCGCCTTCTGCATCAATACCCAAGCGATCGCCCATCTGCCGTCCTGGTGCATTCGGCACATACAAGGGTCCTTCTAAATTGCTTTCTGTACCGCAATGCGAATCGTGCAGCAATTCTACCAACTCTGAGATTCCGAGTAAATCTGTTAACGCCTGCATTTCTCCAGCGGGAATCTCCTGAGTGTGATGACTGACCCGGTTGAGAAAATTACGTCCCTGCTGCAACTCTGATTCAGTCAGATTCACCTCACGCACAAAGTCATGCAAATGTCGAACGAAGCTCGTGTAAATTTCATAGAGTCGCGGGTGAGATTTGCCACGATCGCCATGATTAATGACGGCTTCAGTGATAGTGTCAAGTGCGATTTTCTGCACGATCAAATTCCTTTTTAGTTACGTGATTAATGATGGTTGTTTTACGGCGACTATCTTGGCAGGGGCTTCCATGTCGAAAAGTCCGCAAGATGCGCCCAGTAAGCAGTCAATCCGATATAAGCAAAGATGAGAGCTGCCACACTTAACACAATTGCTCCAATAGTTCGCAAGAGCCGGGTTGATTTGAGAGAGAGGGTTGGTACAGAAAAAATTCCTCCTAAGCCAACGAGAATGAACCCAATTCCTGATAGCAAAGGAAGTTGTGTTATTCCCAGGTTTATGATGCGAAAGCCAATTAGAAGCGATACCAGTCCTGCAAAGAATCCATAAATGCCCAGGGTAAATAATTCCCAACCCATTGCCAGAGTTAGGGAAGTTCCTACAAACAAAATGCCAAACAGAACAGTTGTTTCACCATAGGCAACATTGAAACTACCAATAATGGGCCAGGTAAAAGTCATGTGTAAGCCAGTGACTAAAGCGATCGCGCCGACTACACCAAAACCAGGAATCCAGCGTTTCTGATTTGAAGTACCAAGACCAAAATACACATAGGCAGCTAACAGAGCGAGTCCAGCAGATAGATTAATCAGCATGAGTGTCAGGTAATCGATAAACATTAGACCTCCTGCAAATGTTCGGTTTTGTTAAGACTTAGACAAAAACTGAAGTATGCAATGCCTGTCGCATTGCTGTGTGTACCAGTTTTGGCTTCAGAAATACTCTTTCACCACAGCACTAAAACGATAATGATCGGGAATCTCAAGTTTGTAGCGGGGCAGGCGAGGCTGTATCACCATCAGGTGAACATCGCCAATACGAAAGCGCTTGCCCAGCAATCTTCGCACTTATTAGACAGGGATGGGTTGCAGCCGTGATGCGAGAAATTGCGTGATGTGATTTGCGATCGCATCCCCATCTTCTTCCAGAGCAAAATGTCCGGTATCGAGTAAATGAAACTCAACGTCATTACCGAAGACTTCTACAAGGTAGATGTCTGAGAAACAGGTGTTTCGTTGTCCTCATTCTTCAACATTCATTTGATTCAGAACAGTCAAGTTTGCTGAGTTAAGCTACAAGTTAGAGACGGCTGACAGCGCTAAAATCTTGATTCAGATTGCATTCGCTTGCGGTTGAAGCTTGAATGAAATTTGATACTGTGTCGCAAAGTTGTAGAAACTTAAAGGCTTTTGCGGTGCAATGACAAAGCAATTAAATGCGCTCCCACACCAACTCGAAAACCGCCTCAACACCATCACTCAAAACTGGCAACGTTTTCAGCGTCACTCGGCTCTCACTCAGAGTAAAAGTGCGAACTAACGTTGTACCGACCCGATTAGGAATTGATGCAATTTCGATCTGGTGAGTTACTGTGTTGCCACTCAACATATAAGTTCCAGCGTAAGCATTGAATGTTGTAAATGCTTGAGCAAGCTCTTCCACGGGTAAAGATTGCATCTGGGGAGTCAGGGGTGATCTGACCTCCTGACTCAGCGGTGAGCGATCGCTCCTAGAAAACATCACCATCATGTGACCATCTGATGTGTAAGTGATGTAGCCAACCGGATGAGTTCCATACAGATCTGGAGTCACCGTTCCATCAGCGTAAATGGCAGTTGCAGAAATTAACTTCCAAATGCCAATTAGCAGATTGTTCTGGATTGATGGTGGAGACATAATGTGCAACCATTGCTTGATGATTCTCCGCTAGAGAGTAGCGGGTTTCAACACAAAATCAAACTCAGTCGTGTAAAACGGTTTACTTTGATTGTGTGCCTTGAGTTCGTCTAGTGCTTCGTGCTTTTGCAATTGAACGATCGCCGATCGCACGGAAAAGGTTGTATCTGAATCCAGGTGAGGATCGCCAGCAATAAAAATTTGTGTTGTCAGTGGAGTGTACTCCGGAGCACTGAGTTTGAAATGGATGTGAGCCGGTCGCCAGGGATGCCGTCCCAAGAGTCCCAGCAACTCGCCACATGGACCACTGCTTGGCACTTTGTAACCTAGTGGCACGACGGTTTCAAACATATACTTTCCACTCTTGTTCGTTTTGAAACGTCCCCGAAAATTCCCCAGCGGCTGAGATGGATCTTGGATATCATATAATCCTTTGGAGTTGGGTTGCCAAACATCAATCAGAGCATTGGCGATTGGTTGACCGTTCAAATCTAAAACCCTGCCTGACAGGAAAAGCGAATCTCCTTCTGTATCAATACCCAAGCGATCGCCCATCTGTCGTTCTGGTGCATTCGGCACATACAAGGGTCCTTCTAAATTGCTTTCTGTACCGCGATGCTTATCATGCAGCAATTCTACCAACTCTGAGAGCCCTAGTAGATCCGTCAACATATGGATCTCTCCAGTGGGAATCTCTTGAGTGTGATGACTTGCCTGGTTGAGAAAATTACGTCCCTGCTGCAACTCTGATTCAGTCAGATTCACCTCACGCACAAAGTCATGTAAATGTCGAACCAAGCTCGTGTACATTTCATAGAGTCGCGGGTGAGATTTGCCGCGATCGCCATGATTAATGACGGCTTCAGTGATAGTGTCAAGTGTGATGTTCTGCACGATCAAACTCCTTTTTAGTTACGTGATTAATGATGGTTGTTTTACGGCGACTATCTTGACTTATAATCTGTGTCCTAATCTAATTGGCTACAGCTATAGTCTGGTGACTTGATGCTTTCAAGACTCATCCTGACGATTTCGTGCGGCATACCAATCCCTTCAAGAACGATGAGATCAGCCAGCGAACAGGCATCGGGCATATGATAGAGTTTCATGGAATGTCCCTTATCACAAAGAATGTGTTTTTGCTTCCTATCTGCTGTTTTCATAGTCTGAGTGTAATGACTCCTAATGCTCGGTTTCTTTCAGATTCTTAGGGTGTTTTGTCAGATTCTTGTGCAATCACCTTCAAGACGCAGCGTGGAACCGAGCGTTCTGTCGAGGAACGCGCGGATCAACGTTGCCACCTCCTCTGCATGAGTCTCCAGCGCGAAATGTCCGGCGTCGAGCAGGTGAATCTCTGCATTCGGGAGATCGCGCTGATAAGCGGCAGCACCAGCGGGCAGAAATGCCGGATCGTGACGACCCCAGACGGCGAGAAGCGGCGGACGTTGCTCGCGAAAGTAGGACTGGAAATCCGGATAAAGCGCGACGTTGCTGCGGTAATCGAGGATCAGATCGAGCTGGATCTCCTCCGCGCCCGCTCGCCCCATGTAGGCGATGTCGAGTTCGTAGCCGTCAGGCGACAGAAGGGTTGGATCGGCTCCGATACCATACTGCCAGTTCCGGATTGTGTCCGGTGCGAGCGAGGGTCGGCAGGCTTCCCGGTTCGCTGCGCTCGGTTCGCGCCAATAGGACTCCCACGAACCCCATTCGTCACTGAAACCCTCCAGGTAAGCGTTGCCGTTCTGCGAGACGATCGCAGATATCCGTTCAGGATGGCGCATCGCCAGACGCAGACCTACTGGCGCACCGTAGTCGAAGATGTAGAGTACGTATCGATCGAGCGACAAAGCATCGGTGAAGCCCTCGATCACGTCGGTAAGGCGGTCGAACGTGTAGTCGAACGTCCCGCGTGACGGTGCCTTGGTCTGCCCAAAACCAGGTAGATCGGGCGCGATGAGCCGAAAGCGATCAGCAAGGAGAGGGATCAGGTCACGGAACATATGGCTAGCGGTTGGAAAGCCGTGCAACAGCAGTATTACTGGCGCATCGCTTGACCCCGCCTCACGGTAGAACACTTCGACATCACCGACCTGTCGAAACCCGTAGCGTATTTTCATCGTACGATTCTCTCTGTTTTTGATTTTCTTCCGACTAAGCTTCGATGCTCAGATTTGGAATCTTGGACACCTTTCGCATACCCTACGATCGCCGCTCCTAAACCGCGAGAACCACCTGTTACCAGTGCAACTTTGCCTGCAAGTGTTGTCATCTCGCACTGTCGTTCGACTACTGCGCTACATACCCACCACCACAAAGACTGCATCATTAGATCGCTCTGTAGACTTGATACCCCTCTTCTGTCACTCTGGGAAAATAAAAGTGAGAGCCAAATTTTAACTGTAGATAGAGCGGGGATTTGAGCGTTTATTTTCTAACAGAATGGCGGAAATCAAGATTTTTGATAAAAGTCTTATGCTCTAAGCATCCCGGATTATTTTATGCCGAAAGTGACAGAAGAGGGATACAGCAATTTCCAGGTTTATGGAGTACGGTTGCAAGGGTTTGTCAACCATTTTGGTAAGTGCTTGGGATTAAGGTGTACTTTATTTGCTTGGAATCTGCTGTATGTAATTAACACGCATGACTTTCCCTACTCTCTTGGTCTATGAAACTAGACCAGCCACGATGCTTGTTCTGATGAAGATTGAATTACCTTAATTTAGACGAAATCTTCCATAATCAGAGAGTGATTTAAGCCGCTAGCAGCAACGCTACCCTGAAAAACAGCAGCGACGATCACTTGCATGGGTGAAGTGATGTCACCTGCCGCATAAACGCCTTTGACGCTAGTTTCGTTAAAAACATTGGTCGTCTTGATTAAATTAAATTCATTCAACTCACAGCCTAACTTTTCAGCTAGGTTTGAACGGAGTGTTTGCTTTGGTCGGATAAGTATTCCGCGACGCGCAATTTTCTCGTTTGTCTCAAAAACGATGTTTTCTAATTGTCCGTTATCGCCTTCGAGTCGGATAATTTTCTCTTCGCGAACAAGGATTTTGTGGTTTTCCAAGAGTGTCCTTTGATCAGCGGTTAGATCGGCTTTGCCGTTGGTGCAGAGGACTAAATCAGCACTCCAATTTTTCAGCAATGCTGCCATTTCGATGCCCGTTTCGCCATTTCCAACAATGGCAAGCGGCTCGTCGCGCACTTCCCAGGCATGGCAATAGGGACAATGAAACACGCTTTTGCCCCAGAAATCACCAAAGTTTTCGAGAGCTGGAAATTCATCCATTACCCCGAAAGCCAGCAAAATTTTGCGCGTTTTTTTAATCGTGCCATCCTCAAACACAACTTCAAATTGATTGCCGGATGGGTTGATTTCCTTGACCCCGATAGCTTGAAATTCAACGCTTTTATAAGGTTTGAGTTGGTCGCGCCCGATGCTCAAAAGTTCATGTGGACTGATGCCATCGCGTGTGAAAAAACTGTGCGACTCGTGTGCGGGAGCGTTACGCGGATTCCCTTTGTCGCAGACTAACACTCGACGGCGACTTCTGCCTAAAAGCAGTGCCGCACTGAGTCCAGCGGAACCGCCACCGACAATGACGCACTCGTAAATCTCTTTGTTTTGGTTCATCATCTTTTTCTGTTCTCCAACTGGATAGACAGTCACTTATATCTGTTTCGATTGCTGCTGGTGCAACGACATTGATGCGAATACCTGCTTTGGCCTATTGGAGCGCAGCAGCTTTTGTTAAGCCTACTACCGCACACATCAAACAGAGCGAAGCAACTTCAGCAACTCTTCCACTGCGGGTTCCGAAGATGCCGGATTCTGTCCGGTCACGAGCCTCCCGTCCACTTGGACATAGGGGATCCAGTTGGCGGTTTTACTGTAGATGCTACCCCGTTCCTTTAGCCGATCTTCCAACAAGAAAGGCACGACCGTGGTCAAGCCCACCGCTTCTTCTTCTGCATTCGTGAACCCGGTCACGTGCTTGCCTTTGATTAGATACTCGCCGTCCTTTCCGCGCACATTGATCAACGCAACCGGCGCGTGACACACTGCACCGACTGGCTTGTCGGCCTTCACGAAGGCTTCGATCAGTGCGATCGATGTCGCGTTGTCGGGCATGTCCCACATCGGGCCATGTCCGCCGGGGTAGAAAACTGCGTCGAAATCGTCTGCGGACACGTCGGCTAGCTTTTTCGTGTTGGCAAGTTCAGCCTGCGCTGCGGTGTCTGTGCGGAAGCGCTTCGTTAATTCGGTTTGGAACTCGGGTACCTCGCTTTTCGGATCGAGCGGCGGCAGACCGCCCTTCGGTGAGGCCACCGTGATCGCTGCTCCCGCATCCTTCAGCACGTAATAGGGAGCAGCAAACTCTTCCAGCCAGAAACCAGTTTTCTTTCCGGTATCGCCAAGTTGGTCATGAGACGTGAGAACAATGAGAATCTTCATAGCAAACCTCCTTTTTAAGAACTCAAACACGAACTTTCTCGCTGCATAACACCTGATTCGCCTTCAGTATTGGTGTGAGAACATATCGGTGTCTATCGCGACTTGGATGCAACGTTTCGCACTGTTGATCGACTACTGCGCTACAAACCCACCGTCTACCATCAATGTTTCACCTGTTATGAGCAACGATGATTTGTCAGCGTCTGGATCTGCGAGGAAGCAAACGGTTGCCGCCACCTCCTCCAGGGTTGCGATCCGACGGAACGGTCTCTCTACCGGTGCATCACTCTCCTCAACGGGAGCGACGATCGGTCCCGTTCACCCGTTACCAGGAATCTTTCGTACTCAACTAACCACCTTTATACGGTTGGTGTGCAATGGGTTTGCTATGCGACGTTTATATACTTTGTGTACAGTTCGTCTTTGTCTTAACTAACTTGAGTGTAGTGAATTCCAACACTTAACTTCTTTCAGATTCTTATGGTATTACTGTGCGATTGAAAACAAGCGCTCCGCTCCAGTCTCGCAAATAAGAGCAGCAGTTTCTTCCCCTTCTACACCGGGTTTGTCGCCGAAGACAACTTTTGCGCCAGCAGTACCAAAAGCGATAATTTCGTTAAGCTTCGCTAACGCGGTTGCTTTGGCAATTCCCGATGTTCCTCCAGTAACTAAAGCCACTTTATCTTGCAGTATCATCCTGTTTCTCCTGTTCCAATCAATATTGACCTTCAGCACACAATCAAACTCCGATCCGTTTAGCAATTACCAACGCCGTAAAGGGGGTCTAATTTTCTGTAAACTTCAGCACAACTTTGCCCCGTGTTCCTCCCTGCTCTATACGTTGATGTGCCAGAATGACCTGATCCCAAGAAAATACTGAATCAATCACTGGGCGAAGCTGATGACGCTCGATCAGTTTTGTCAAAGCCTCTAATTTTGCTCGATACTGGGGTGAAAAAACAAAATGAATCGTCAGATTCTTACCCCATGCTTCAAGAAGCGATTGCGGTACTGCAATGTCTACAATGCTTGCAAGCCTACCAAAGGGACGAATGATTTCTAGACTACGCTGAATTGTTTCTCCGCCGATCGTATCTAGAACTAAATCCACACCCAGTCCATTTGTTTCTTGACGAATGACTTCTACGTAATCTTCATTTTTGTAATCAATCACCCGATCTGCGCCCAGTTCTGTCACGAAATCTCGGTTTCTAGAACTACACGTTGCAAAAACGTATGCCCCTATTGCTTTGGCGAGTTGAACTGCGATCGAACCCACTCCACCCGCACCTGCATGGATGAGAACTGTTTCACCAACTTGTAGATTGCCCCTAGTCACTAGACAATCCCAAGCCGTTCCGCCTGCAAGCGGAAAAGAAGCTGCTTCAATGTGCGATAGATTTGCAGGCTTCAATGCAACAATCGCTGCATCAGCCACATGATACTGAGCGTAGCTACCGAATTCTCCAAAAATTTGTGGCGAGTAATACACGTTGTCTCCCACCTTGAAATCAGTCACAGCTTCGCCAATTGCCTCAATCACCCCTGAAACATCGACTCCAAGGATGGCGGGTAATTGAACCAGTTCCTTGTAATCACCACGGCGAGTTTGGTAATCGACTGGGTTAATCGAGGTTGCACAAACTCTGACTAACACCTGATTCGCCTTCATTGTTGGTGTGGGAACAGTTTGAATCTCAAACTTCTCAGCATCACCAAACGCAGTTAATACGGCTGCTTTCATAGATTCCATCTGTGCCAACTCTCCTTGATTTAGAATAAACAGTGACGGGATTTCAATACTATTCAGCGTAGGTAAGTTCTACCTAACTTCGTAAGTCAGCACGATTTGGTAAGGTAGTTACCGTTTAGTAGCAAATGCAGATATCACAGCCTCGTAGCACACCAAAAAAGTTTTCTTGCTCCCAGCCAAAGGCGATGTGCAACTTAACTAAATAGTCATGTCGTTCCATTGTTTCTCATAGCGATCTCCTTTCTTTTGTAAGCATAAGGTTCAGGTCATTAGCCAACAACTGGCTGAGATTCAATTCCTCGACACCAAAGCCTATTTGCTGAATGCTTGATTCGTCTATCGATTTTTGATTGTTTTCAGAAAACCAAGATAATTCGATGCTGCTTCCTGAGCGTTTTCGATCAACAGCAAATGTCCTGCTTTGGGTAATTGAATAATTTGACTCCCTGGAAGACAGCGATGTGAGCGATCGACATCCCGAATATCATAAATTTTGTCTTCCTGACCCCAAATTGCCAGGGTCGGAACCCGACTGTGAGGCAACTGACAAAGCACATCATCATAAAGATTCACAATGTCCCAAGTCTGCTGATAATTTCGATTACGATTCACATAATCGTTCACTTTCTCGGTTTTGACCTCATCCGGAATCGTAGGAGGCGTCACGAAAAGCAGACTGATTTCTAGATCGAACTGCTCTTTGGTAATTGGAATAAAGGGATTGATGCCCTCAATAATCGATTTCCTGACGCTAGTTGCCCAATTCGTTACGCCTAGCGGTGAACCGATAAAGGCGAGGCTGCGAACTTGGTTGGGATAAAGCTGGCTGTAAAGGGCTGCGATCGTGCCCCCCATTGAGCTACCTGCAACATCAAGGGATTGAATCTTTAGCTGCTCGACAAACTGGTGCAAGAGGGCTACCTGATTCTCTAGTGCATAGTCTTTCACGGTAAATCCAGTACTCTTGGCATAACCGGGTAGATCGGGTGCGATCGCTTGATAGCCTGCTCTAGCCAACTCGCACATCATGCCATTCCACTGCTCTTTCTCAGCAAATAATCCATGCAGCAGTAAAATCGGCTGTCCTGTCCCTGCTTGATTATAGGAAAGCGTCCCACTCCCGATTTGGGTAGAGCGAGTTGCGATGTCACAAGTTGAAGCAGGAGTTGCGTGATTCAGCCAACCAGAGCCAACAAGCACACTGAAAACCAAAACGATGATAACTAACAGGTAATGTGTAACTTTCAATAAGGAAAATCCCACCGTATGCTTCTGGTAAGCAATTGTGCCAGAACAGAAGGTGAAAAAAATGTTTGATATCGAAGAGTTGATCATTGCTGTTTTCTGCTGTGTGGATGAGCTATGTGACGAGTGCAACTTCTTCTGAGAGTTTTTGCGAAATCATGATGTCCTCTGAGTTTCTCTGAATAAGGTTTGTAACGTTTACGACCTACTTGTGAATAAGGGGAGTGAGGGCTGCGCCTCCAGCCAGGGTTCCATCCCTACGACCCGTCAGACTCCAATTAGGATTGCTGTAGTGGTTGCAGATATGGATTCCTGTTGTTCAAGCGGTATAGCCGCCATCAATTTTGAGACTTGCGCCCGTAACAAAAGCAGCTTCAGAACTGGCGAGATAAGAGACCATGCCAGCTACCTCATCACCCTGTCCATAGCGACCGAGGGCAGTCATCTTGGTCTGCTCTGCGGCAAAGTCGCTGTCTGCGGGATTCATATCGGTGTCGATCGCTACTTGGTCGCAACGTTTCGTACTGCCTTTCGACTACTGCGCTACCAACCCACCACCACAAAGACTGCATCATTAGATCGCTCTGTAGACTTGATATGTAATTAACACGCATGACTTTCCCTACTCTCTTGGTCTATGAAACTAGACCAGCCACGATGCTTGTTCTGATGAAGATTGAATTACCTTAATTTAGACGAAATCTTCCATAATCAGAGAGTGATTTAAGCCGCTAGCAGCAACGCTACCCTGAAAAACAGCAGCGACGATCACTTGCATGGGTGAAGTGATGTCACCTGCCGCATAAACGCCTTTGACGCTAGTTTCGTTAAAAACATTGGTCGTCTTGATTAAATTAAATTCATTCAACTCACAGCCTAACTTTTCAGCTAGGTTTGAACGGAGTGTTTGCTTTGGTCGGATAAGTATTCCGCGACGCGCAATTTTCTCGTTTGTCTCAAAAACGATGTTTTCTAATTGTCCGTTATCGCCTTCGAGTCGGATAATTTTCTCTTCGCGAACAAGGATTTTGTGGTTTTCCAAGAGTGTCCTTTGATCAGCGGTTAGATCGGCTTTGCCGTTGGTGCAGAGGACTAAATCAGCACTCCAATTTTTCAGCAATGCTGCCATTTCGATGCCCGTTTCGCCATTTCCAACAATGGCAAGCGGCTCGTCGCGCACTTCCCAGGCATGGCAATAGGGACAATGAAACACGCTTTTGCCCCAGAAATCACCAAAGTTTTCGAGAGCTGGAAATTCATCCATTACCCCGAAAGCCAGCAAAATTTTGCGCGTTTTTTTAATCGTGCCATCCTCAAACACAACTTCAAATTGATTGCCGGATGGGTTGATTTCCTTGACCCCGATAGCTTGAAATTCAACGCTTTTATAAGGTTTGAGTTGGTCGCGCCCGATGCTCAAAAGTTCATGTGGACTGATGCCATCGCGTGTGAAAAAACTGTGCGACTCGTGTGCGGGAGCGTTACGCGGATTCCCTTTGTCGCAGACTAACACTCGACGGCGACTTCTGCCTAAAAGCAGTGCCGCACTGAGTCCAGCGGAACCGCCACCGACAATGACGCACTCGTAAATCTCTTTGTTTTGGTTCATCATCTTTTTCTGTTCTCCAACTTTGGACATAATCATCAACTCCTAAGTTCTCTTTGTCTTAGTTCACTTGAGTGTAGTCAGTTACAACACTCAACTTCTTGCAGATTCTTATGGAGTTTCCTATGGAATTAGCGAACCTATTTCAGTGTTACTTTAGTGAGTCGCTTGAAGTGTTGTATCAAACATTTCGCCCTGCCTTTCGACTATTGCGCTACAAACCCACCATCTACCATCAACGTTTCACCTGTTACGAACGATGCCAGGTCAGATGATAAAAACAGGACTGCATTTGCAACTTCAAGCGGTGTTCCAATTCGTCCGATCGGGTGAAGTCCTGTTATGTAAGCTTTGGCTTCATCCTGCCCACCTGTAGCTGCTTCAAACATATCTGTTTCGATTACTGCTGGTGCCACTACATTGATGCGAATACCCGCCTTGGCATATTGGAGCGCAGCAGCTTTTGTTAAGCCTATTACCGCGTGCTTACTCGCGGTGTAGAGGGGTACGCCAGGAAGTGCAACTACTCCATTCGCAGATGCCGTATTGACGATCGAACCACTTCCTTGTTTCAACATCTGAGCAATTTCATGTTTCATCGACAACCAAACACCTTTGACATTGACGTTCATAATGCGATCGTATTCCGCTTCTGTTTGCTCAATCAATGAGCATTCGTAACAAGTTAAGCCTGTATGGCAGTTGTCAAGGGGATTTCAGAAGATGTCTCAAAGAAATATTGGTTCAG